>CAJZEA010000005.1:0-24446 GCA_915066515.1 uncultured Neisseria sp.
CGACAAACAGCGGCTGACCATGCCCGAAATCTTCAGCTATCCCGCCTCGCCCCATTTCGCCGCCCGTCTGGACGGCAGGGCTTTGGACTTGGATAAAATCCGCACCGCCACGCAGCAACTGGCGGCACAATACGAAATCGTCTTGGTCGAAGGCGCGGGCGGTTTGATGGTTCCGCTGACGGAAGATTTGTTAACCATTGATTATATTCAGCAACAGGCTTATCCCGTCATCCTCGTTACCAGCGGACGGCTCGGCAGCATCAACCACACCCTGCTCAGCTTCGCCGCGCTCAAACAATACGGCATCAGCCTGCATAGCCTGATTTTCAACCATATCCACGACAGCCGCGACGAACACATCGCCCAAGACAGTTTGGCGTATCTAAAAGGTCGTCTGAAAACAGATTTTCCCGATGCGGAGTGGATGGAGTTGGATAAGGTGGAGACGGACGAAAGGTCGTCTGAAAACGATTAAAAGTGGCGGAGCATTGCTGCTGAACGAAACTGCGCTGTCGCTGGAGATACTGACGGAACTGGGGTTCAGCTTGTGTTTACTGTATGATTCGTCCAAGCAGTATTTCCAAAGGACTGAAGTTTTTGGGTTCGTTGTTAATGTGCCTTGGGATTAAGGATAAAGGGAGTAACACAATGTCTTTGGTAGTAAGAAATGGAGGATGAAATGGTAAAAAGAATATTTTTAGTATTTTCTATGGCATTAAGTGGGTTTATCTCTGCCGAAGGGCTGAACGCCATCAATGATCCGGTGATGAATCCCTGTATTCAACGTCCTGATTTGGCAGGGTGCGGGGCAAATGGTTCGTCTGCGTCACGACGGGTAATTAATATTCCTAGTCGTTGGGGTGTCATTTATTATAATCCTGCCAATGATGCGGTGGGCTATGCAGAGAACAATACCGAAGGTTATAAATCTGCTCGGCGTGAGGCACTAGATATGTGCATTAGAACAGGAGGTGGTAAAAATCCAATTCATAGAGATGGTCAGGGTTGCCGTTCTGTAACTGAGTACAAAAATAGATGTGGTGCTATCGCAGTGAGTGATAAAAGTTATGCTGCAAAAAATGATGTTTATCTTGAAAAAGCAGAACAAAAAGCTCTTGAGGGGTGTGGTCAATATTCAAATGGCTGCAAAATATTTTATTCAGGCTGTTCCCGTCACCCCGACTATCTTCGTTATTGATTGATTTGATTTTTCAGAAGGTCTTTTAAAGATTTGAGGTCGTCTGAAAAATTTTATACGGTAACCAAGCAATATCCCATCGCGACTAGGCATTGCTCAGATTACGATCATGCAGGGCGGTTTGGGGCTGATGATGGGTACGCTGATGATCACCGCGCCGTTGCTGGTGGGGAATCTGATCGGGTCGTCGTTGGGGTTCAATACTTATAACATTCTGCAAGGTGGAAACAGCCCGACCAATTCGGATGGGTCGCCTAGAGTGAATAAGGATAGAAGTAAAAAAAGATGACGGTAGCACTGGAATAAAATAAAGGATTAATAATGAAAAAGTTATTTTTAACGTTCATAATGGTAACCTTAAGTCAACTGATTCTAGCTAATGAGATGAGTAATCCTTGCGTTTACCATCCTGACCTACCTGGTTGTAGTGGCAATAACCGACCTATAGGGCAAACAAACCGAGTCGTCAAGATTCCGAACCGCTGGGGTGTCATTTATTATAATCCTGCCAATGATGCCGTTGGCTATGCAGAAAATAATACTGAAGGCTATCGTTCCGCCAATAAAGAGGCATTGGCAAACTGCATTAAAGCAGGAGGCGGTCAAAATCCATTGCATAGAGATGGAAAGGGTTGTCGTAAGATGACGGAAGTTCGCAATGCTTGCAGTGCGATTGCTGTGGGCAGTAAAAGCGCTAGTGCAAAAAGTGATGATTATCTAGAGAAAGCAGAACAAAAAGCTTTTGACGGGTGTAGTCAGTATTCAAATGATTGTAAAATTCTTTACTCTGGCTGTTCTCGCCACCCCGATTATTAAATAAGTTTTCAGACGACCTTTTAAAATTTAGAGGTCGTCTGAAAATTTATTCATTTTGCCATGAAACACATCAATCTAAATCCCATGAATCCCCCTTTGAATTGGCAAGACAAACTTCCCGACGAACTGCCGCAGGGCTGGGGCGAACGCGCCGCCGTTTTGTGTCAAGCACAATCGCTGACAGCCGCTTTACGCGCCTTGGGCGGCAGTTTTACGGTAAAAGTGCTGTATATGGGCGAACTGGACGGGCAGGGCAATTCGTTTGGCGAAAACCATGCCGAAACCGCCGCCCCGCAATTCGTCCGCGACGTTTTGCTGCATCTGGACGGCGTTCCCGTCGTACAGGCGCGCAGCGCGTGCAGCCCGCAATCGCAAGCCTGGCGCGGCGTATTGGATTGCGGCACGCAGCCTTTGGGCGAGCGGCTGTTTGACGGCACGCTGCCGCTGAAGCGTTCGGCATTCGAGTTTTGCCTGATGGAAAACGCAGGCGGACAGGATGATTTCAGACGACCTGTCGCCGCCCGCAGGTCTTATTTCGATTGGGATGGCGAGGTGTTGGAACTGACGGAATATTTTTTGCCGGGGTTGGCGCAGTTTGTGTAGGACGCAGATATGCCGTTTTTGTATCTTTCTGTAAAAGTTGGGGATAAGGGACTAAAGAAAATAGTAAAATCTAAAAATTGATTTATAATGAACATAATACGCTAAGCAATAATTACAAATTGATTTATTATACCAATAACATATTTTTCACATT
Source organism: uncultured Neisseria sp. (assembly GCA_915066515.1). Taxonomy (GTDB): domain Bacteria; phylum Pseudomonadota; class Gammaproteobacteria; order Burkholderiales; family Neisseriaceae; genus Neisseria. The sequence goes on from CAJZEA010000005.1 coordinate 2,772, forward strand.
CGCATGAAGATAAGACGTGTTCTCCTACATTTTTTCCCGCGCTATGCCGTCGGACGGATGGTCATATACGGCAAATTGATGCGCATCGACAAGCCTATCGGCACGTTGCTGCTGCTTTGGCCGACCTATTGGGCGTTATGGGTCGCTTCGGAAGGCATTCCGGAAGCGGATATTTTTTGGGCGTTTACCGCCGGTACGTTCTTTATGCGCAGCGCAGGCTGCGTGATCAACGACTTTGCCGACCGCGATTTTGACGGTTCGGTCGAGCGCACGAAAAACCGCCCCTTCGCCCGCGGGTTGGTTTCCAAAACAGAAGCAATTCTGCTGACCGTCATCCTCTGCCTGCTTGCCGCCCTCTGCATGACGCCGCTGAACCTGTTGACTTGGGTGATGAGCGTTCCCGCGCTGTTTCTGGCGATGACTTACCCCTTTACCAAACGGTTTTTCCCGCTGCCGCAGTTTTATTTGGGGCTGGCGTTTTCTTTCGGGATTCCGATGGCGTTTGCCGCCGTCCGCAGTGGCGTGCCTTCTACGGCGTGGCTGATGTTTACCGCCAATGCTTTGTGGACGCTTGCCTACGACACGATTTATGCGATGTCGGACAAGGAAGACGATTTGAAAATCGGGATTAAAACTTCGGCGATCACGTTCGGCGATCACGATATTTCCGCTTCTATGCTCTGCCATTTTTGGTTTACCGCGCTGATGGCGGTGTTGGGTGTGAAAATCGGCGCGACATGGCCGTATTGGATCATGCTGCCTGCGGTGGTGTGGCTGCAAATCGGTCAATACCATGCCATCAAAACGCGCGACCGTCAGACTTGTTTTAAAGTGTTTTTGGATAACAACTATATCGGTCTGCTGTGGTTTTTGGGTCTGTCAGGGCATTATTTGTGGACTGTGGCTGCTACTCGGTTGTAAGGCAATAGAATGGATAACACGTCGTCTGAAAAGGGTTTCAGACGACGTTTTGCTTTTGGGGCAGGGCGGGTTGACGATGGTGGCGGAGTTTTGTCTGGTATCTAAACCCGCCGTAAAACACTTGCCGCCGTTTTCAGACGACCTTGTGTATGAGTTAAGAAATATCAAAGAAGCAGCGTTTCTTGTTAGCAATCTGAGTGTAAATTGCGTGTTCAGGATTGAGGTTTGTACAGACAGTCGGTACAATTCCATTTCATTTTGCCACATCAAAAGAGATTTCTATGAGCCTTATCGGCGAAATTTTGCCTTTGTCCCATATCGTTTTAGACTTGGAAGTCGGCAGCAAAAAACGCTTGTTTGAAGAAGCGGGCCTGCTGCTTGAACATGAAGCAGAATTACCTCACGGCGATGTCTTCGACTGCCTGTTTGCCCGCGAAAAGCTGGGTTCGACCGGCTTGGGACAGGGCGTCGCCATCCCGCACGGCCGTCATGCCTGCGTGAAAAAAGCCACCGGCGCGTTTATCCGCACGAAAGAACCGGTCGCTTTCGATGCGCCCGACGGCAAACCCGTATCCCTGATTTTCACTTTGTTGGTGCCGGAAAATGCGACCGGCGAGCATTTGGAAGTCTTGTCCAAACTGGCGGGCAGGTTCTCGCAAAAAGCCGTCCGTGAAGCCTTGATGTCCGCGACCTCTGCCGAGGAGGTGCGCAAACTTCTGGCAGAAGAGTAAAGAATGCCCAGTATATCCGTCCGCCGCCTGTTTTCCGACAATCAGCACAAGCTCCAACTTGCTTGGGCGGCAGGCAATTCGGGTGCGGACAACCGCATCGGAGTAGAGGCCGACAAACCCGTTTTGGCGTTGGTCGGCCATTTGAATTTTATCCATCCCAATCAAATCCAAGTTGTCGGTGTTGCCGAAGCCGAATATCTTAAACGCCTCGAATCGGGCGAATTGAATTACGATTTCGGCGAACTCTTCGATATTCCCATGTCGCTGGTCATCGTTGCCAACGGTCTGGCGGTTTCGCCCAAATTGCGCGATTACTGCCATAAAAACGACATCCCGCTGCTGACTTCCAAGCTCGAAAGCCCGTATTTGATGGACGTGTTGCGGATTTACCTGCAACGCACGCTGGCAACTTCCATCGTCAAACACGGCGTATTCCTCGATGTATTTGAAGTCGGCGTGTTGATTACCGGTCATTCCGGCTTGGGTAAAAGCGAGTTGGCGTTGGAATTGATTTCGCGCGGACACAGCCTGATTGCCGATGATGCGGTCGAGCTTTTCCGTACCGGTCCCGAAACGCTCGAAGGCCGCTGCCCGCCGATGTTGCGTGATTTCCTTGAAGTGCGCGGTTTGGGCATACTCAACATCCGCCACATTTTCGGCGAAACCTCCATCCGTCCGAAAAAAATCCTCCAGTTGATTATCAACCTGGTCGCTGCCGACGACGATTATATGAAGCAGCTCGACCGCTTGAGCATACGCACGGAAACCGAGTCCATCCTCAACGTCAACGTCCGTTCCGTCACCCTGCCTGTCGCCGTGGGCCGCAACCTTGCCGTATTGGTTGAAGCGGCGGTGCGCAACTACATCCTCCAGTTGCGCGGCAAAGACAGTACCAAAGAATTCCTCGAACGCCATCAAACACAACTCAAAGAAAACGAACAAAACCATGAAAATCGTCCTGATTAGCGGATTGTCCGGCTCGGGCAAGTCCGTTGCCCTCAAACAGCTTGAAGACCTCGGCTATTTCTGTGTGGACAACCTGCCGCTGGAAATGCTGCCTTCTCTGGTGCTGCACCATATCGAACGCGCCGATGAAACCAAACTTGGCGTGAGCGTCGATGTCCGCTCCGGCATCAACATTCAGGAAGCGCAGGAGCAAATCCAATACCTGCGCGATGAAGGCCATCAGGTCGAAGTATTGTTTGTGGAGGCAGAAGAAAGCGTGCTGGTGCGCCGTTTTTCCGAAACGCGGCGCGGCCATCCGCTGTCTGGACTGAACCTTACCCTGCTGGAAAGCCTGCAAAAAGAGCGTGAATGGCTGTTCCCGCTCAAAGACATCGCCTACTGCATCGATACATCCAAAATGAACGCGCAGCAACTGCGTTATGCCGTTCAACAATGGCTCAACATCGAGCGCAGGGGGCTTTTGGTTATCCTCGAATCTTTCGGCTTCAAATACGGCGTGCCGAACAACGCCGATTTCATGTTCGATATGCGCAGCCTGCCCAATCCCTATTACGATCCCGAGCTGCGCCCCTACACCGGCATGGACGCCCCCATTCAAGCGTATCTCGACCAGCAGCCCCTGGCGCAGGAAATGGTGGACGACATCGACCACTTTATGAACCACTGGCTCCCGCGCCTGCAAAAAGAAAGCCGCAGCTACGTGACCATCGCCATCGGCTGTACCGGCGGGCAGCACCGTTCCGTCTATGTCGTCGAAAAACTCGCCCAACGCCTGCAAGGACATTACGAACTGCTGGTCCGCCACAGACAGGCGCAAAACCTGTCCGGACGCTGATTCCCCTTTTCAGACGACCTTTTCGATATATAGTGGATTAAAATAAAAATGAGACAAGGCGGCAACGCCCGCCGTGTACGGGTAGTACATAAGGGCGTTGGCAACGCCGTATCATTGCAATTTTAATCCACTATAAAAAGGTCGTCTGAAATCCAATTTGGGTTTCAGACGACCTTTTTGTCGTTGTGAGCGTGATCGGGTTTACCGTCATCTCCGTTTCGTTTAAACAGTAGGGGAATGCGTGAATCGAAGATGGTTTAAGTTGGGTTGGGTTTCAAACAAGAACGACGGAGGATAGAAAAGGTCGTCTGAAAACAGCAAGGGCTTGCCTCATTTTCAGACGACCTTTTGTCTGTGTGGCGAAACAGTAGAACAATCAGCTTTCGGATGTTTCCTGTTTCAAATCGACCAATCGCGTTCCCGCCAAGAAATCGTATAAAAACTGCCGGTCGGGGTTCAGCAGGGCAAAGCCCCACGGCAGGATTAGCCAGATAAGGGCGGCACCGAAGGCAGGTATGGGCGGGATGGCGAGCAGGTGGCGCAGGCCGGCGTAGGCGAGCAGGGGGATGAAGACGACGAAGATACACGACCAAATAAAGCGGATGCGCAGTTGCGACAATGGTGGCAGCGTACCGTTTCTGCCATGCAACCCGATTTTCCAAGTTTGCATGGCGAGGGTGCGGCCGGTTTTCGTCCAGTTGGTTTTGAAGTAGAGCCACCAGCTGCCTACGAAGATAACGCAGGTAACCAAGCTGGAAAGGAGCTGGGAGACGGGGTTGAGGAAAATCGCGGCGATGCCGGCAAGGATGGCGGCGATGGCGGTCACGGCGCCGGTCAGCAGTAATTCGTACATCAGGGCGGCAAGGCGGCGTTTGACGGGGGCGGGAGGAAGGGCGGGCATGGCGGTCTGCTCGGTAAAAAGGTCGTCTGAAAAACGGAATACTTGGTTTGGGCGAAACCGCCGCATCCGTTTTCAGACGACCTTTGTGTGGGAGGAATCAGCGGTGGGGGCGTTTTTGTCCGCGCGCCTGCTGGGCCGCCATCTGGTTCATTTCCTGACGGGTCGGGCGTTTTTTGAACATGGCGTGCGCTTCGTCGGCCGAACATTTTTGCGACAGGCAGACCAACGTTATCGCGTCTTTTTGGTGCTGGCCGCCGCTGTGGTACATACGGCGCAGGTTGGCTTCGTTGATGCGGCCTTTTTCGGGGTCGATGTCGAATTTTTTCAGGCGTTCGAGAAACTGGCGCTGCTGGCGGCGCGAAGTCCAGACAAAGCCACCGGCGGCTGCGGCGACAATGATGACGGCAAGCAGGATGGCAAGCGGCCACGAATCGACGATTAAGACGATGATCAGGCTTAAAACGGCGGTGGTCAGCACGAGCAGGCCGCCGATGCGGAGTTTGGTTTGGTTGTCCATGAAGTTGCAGTTCCTTGTAAGGGTGGAGGGTCGTCTGAAAAGGGTGTGCGGCAGACGGGCAAGCGGCGGCGTATCTCTGCACGCGCCGAATGCTTGTCTATCCGCTGCATTGAGTGGTGGACGGATTTCAGACGACCTCAAATATCATAACTTTATGTTTAACGGTATTTTACAGTATTTTTGCCGTTTGGGCGCGTACAGAAGCGATGCGGCATACAAACTTTCACGCTTTTTGAACAGGCGCGCCCTTGCTGCGAAAAGCGCCTACCCATGCCCGATGAAATCACACCGCCAGCCCCGTCACCAACTGCTTGAACTCCGTCCACGCGTCGCCGTCTTCCGCGCCTTTGATGATGCGGTCGATTTTGGCGCAGGTTTTGAGGGCTTCGATCAGGCGGACGGCGGGAATGCGTTTGACGGCAATCGGCGCGAGGGTTTGTTTGTCGCCCCACAGGCGCAGGCTGTTGCGGACGGATTGTACGCTTTGTCCTTGCTTGAGCGCGGCGGTCAGGCGGATGAGGGTGCGGATGTCTTCGGCAACCGCCCACAGCAGCAAGACGGGTTCTTCGCCTTCTTCTTCGAGTCCGTCTAGAAGGCGGGCGACGCGCAGGGCATCGCCTTTCATCCATGCGCCGGAAAGCTGGAACACGTCGAAACGGGCGACGTTGGCGACGGCGGCTTCGGCATCGGCGATGTTGACGGTATGGTTTTGCGGGTGCAGCAGGGCGAGTTTGTCAATTTCTTGACGGGCGGCAAGCAGGTTGCCTTCGACGCGTTCGGCAAACAGGGCGAGCGCGTCGGGTTCGATGTCGAGTCCGACCTTTTTCAGACGACCCTTTATCCACTGCGGCAGGGCTTGCGCGCTAATGGCTTTGGCTTCGAGTACGGTGCCTTTGGCGGCGAGCGCGGTGAACCATTTTGCCTGCGTTTGGGCTTTTTCGAGCTTGGGCAGCAGAATCAGGGAAACGGTGTCTTCGGGCAGGCGTTCGGCGAAGGTTTGCAGCGCGTCGCCGCCGTTTTTGCCGGGCTTGCCGTTCGGAATGTGGATTTCCAAAAGTTTCAAGTCGGCGAAAAGCCCCGCGCTGCCTGCACTTTGCAGGAGTTCGTCCCAGTCGGCGCCGTTGTCCGCCGTAAAAACTTCGCGGTTGAGATAGCCTTGTTTTTTGGCGGCGGCGCGCAGGGTGTCGAGGGCTTCGATGCGTAACAGGTCTTCTTCGCCGTGAATGATGTACAGCGGCGAAAGCGGCATATCCGCGCTGACCTGCTCGATATTCATGACCGCCATCAATACGCTTTCAGGAACGTGAGGCGGCGGACGATTTGGTCGGCGGCGTCGGCGCGCATTTCCGCCCAGATGGTTTCGCTTTCTTCCTGTTTGCCCAACACTTCGCTGTCGTTGTAGTCCATCGTGCGGTTGACGAGGATGGTCATCGGTTCGCCCACAGGCTCACCGTTGCGCATGGCTTGGGCTTCGACGCGCAGCGTCAGCAGGTATTCATTGACCAACGCTGCGCGGGTGATGGTGTAGATGTCCTGACGGGTTTCAATGTTCTTGATGTGCAAAGTCATTTGCGCTTCGGCGGCGGAAACGGGTTTGCCGTCGGCGCGGCGCAGGGCGTTTTCCAAAGCCTTTTGCATGACGGAGGCGTTTTGGATGTGCCAAGCGGGATACGGCAGCGTGCGTGCTGTGCCGCCCATGCCTTTGAGGTGGAAGCCGCAGGCGGACAGAAGCAGCACGGCGGCGGTCATCAGGATTTTGTTCATTTCATTCTTTCTGTTGCGCGGGTATCGGGGAATTATAGCGGATAGTCGGGCGGTCGGGAAACGCGGCGGCAGAAGGGGATTTCAGACGACCCCTTGCCGTTTGTCGTTTACCGGCACGATGGGTACAATCCAAACGTCAGACAACAGGAGAGAAACATCATGCACCCCATCCGCGAACCCATCCGCAGCGGCCTGCTGCAAGTATCGGACGTCCATCAAATCTACTGGGAAGAATCCGGCACCCCCGACGGCCTGCCCGTCATCTTCCTGCACGGCGGACCCGGCGCGGGCGCATCGCCTGCCTGCCGCGGCTTTTTCAATCCCGACGTGTTCCGCATCGTCATCATCGACCAGCGCGGCTGCGGCCGTTCGCTGCCTTACGCCTGCACCGATGACAACACGACTTGGGACTTGGTTGCCGACATCGAAAAAGTCCGCGAAATGCTGGGCATCGAAAAATGGCTGGTGTTCGGCGGCTCGTGGGGCAGCACCTTGTCGCTCGCGTATGCCGAAACCCATCCCGAACGCGTTGCCGGACTCGTATTGCGCGGGATATTCCTGTGCCGCCCGTCCGAAATGGCGTGGCTGGACGAAGCAGGCGGCGTCAGCCAGATTTATCCCGCGCAATGGCAGAAATTCCTCGCGCCCGTCGCCGAAGAAAAACGCGGCGGCCTGATTGCGGCGTATCACGAAATGCTGTTCGGCGAAGACGAAGCAGGTCGTCTGAAAGCCGCCAAAGCCTGGGCGGATTGGGAAAGCTACCTGATCCACTTCGAGCCGCAAGACGTCGATGAAGACGCCTACCAATCGCTCGCCATCGCCCGCTTGGAAAACCATTATTTCGTCAACGAAGGCTGGCTGAAGGGCGACAAAGCGATTTTGGCGAACACGGACAAAATCCGACATATCCCGACTATCATCGTGCAAGGACGCTATGATTTATGCACCCCCATGCAAAGCGCGTGGGAGCTGTCGCAGGCGCTGCCCGAAGCCGAACTGCGCGTGATTCAGGCGGGACACTCGTCGTTTGATCCGCCCTTGGCAGCGGCGTTGGTGCAAGCGGTGGAAGATATGAGGGAACGCGCGGTGTGGTAACACATAATTTGAAAGGACAAATTGATGAAAAAACTGTTTTTAATTGCATTGGGCTTGGTAAGTTTTGATGTTTATGCCAACGGCTGTCCCGGTCAATTTGATGCTGCCACAGGTATCTGCCGATTTCAGGGTAACAATGGCGAGTGGATTCATTACAATATCGCACCGCCACAGCCAAGCCGCAGCACCCCGCCTCCTAAAAAAATCATCTACTACGACGTGAAAGTCCCTTCTAAATTTGGGGCTTTGGCTTTCAGTGAAAAATCAGGTCACATCGGTGGGGCGTTAAATCAAAACTCAAAAGCCGAGGCACAAAGTGCAGCCATTAAGCAATGTGAGAAGGGGAGTAGAAATGCCCCATGTAAAGCGATCAGCTGGGTCAGAAACGGCTGTATTGCCGCTGCTTCAGGTAAATTGAAAAACCAAACTAGAGTAATTGGAGGTGCGGCAGAACCCGGACTTGCAGAACAGGCTGCTATTACAAACTGCAAAAATGCAGGAATGACTGAATGTAAAGTTGTAATGCCCGAAGGCTGCTCCCTGCCACAATTGCAATAATCAAACTCTATTTAAAAGGTCGTCTGAGAACTATTTTCAGACGACCTTTTCTAAGCCAAGTTAAAGATGAGTTGGGAAAAGGATAAATTTATGAAAAGACTGTTTTTGATAGTATTGGGTTTGGTAAGTTTTAATGTTTATGCCAATGGATGTGGCGGAGAATACCAAGCTGCCACGGGAACCTGCCGTATCATAGACGGAAGCGGTCGGCAAATTTTATACAATGTGCCGCCTCCCCAATCAGGTAACAGCACACCACCTTCGAAAAAAATAGTCTATGTCTCCAAATATGGTGCAGTAGCTACTAATGAAAAAACAGGTATTTCGAGCGGGGCTTTAAATAAAGATTCTATTGAGGAGGCTAAAAATGAAGCAATTAAAGCGTGTGAGCAGGGCGGGAGAAATGCTCCGTGTAAAGTTGCCATTTGGGCAGGTAATGCCTGTTTAGCAGCGGCAACGGGCAAAGAAGGCAAGAAATTCAGAGTATTTTATACAGCTAGGGAAAAACCAGGGCAGGCAGAACCCGCAGCATTGAAACAATGTAATAAAGCGGGATTGAAAAACTGTGAAATCACCATTCCTGAAGGTTGTTCTTTCCCTTAATTGTTATTTTTTGATTAAAGGGTCGTCTGAAAACTTTTTCAGACGACCTCCGATATCGTATTAATCCGAAAAAGGATGCCTTTATGAAAAAACTGTTTTTAATCGCATTGGGCTTGGTAAGTTTTAATGTTTACGCCAATGGATGTGGCGGAGAATACCAAGCTGCCACGGGAACCTGCCGTATCATAGACGGAAGCGGTCGGCAAATTTTATACAATGTGCCGCCTCCCCAATCAGGCAACAGCACCCCGCCTCCTAAAAAAATCATCTATCACGACGTGAAAGTTCCTTCTAAATTTGGGGCTATTGCCATTAATGAGAAAGCGGGTGCTGTCGCTGCATCGTCCAATATGCCTTCGATTGCTGAAGCCAAGCGCGAAGCAATTAGACTATGTGAAAGCGATGGGCGATATGCTCCTTGTCGGGATAATGGCTGGGTCAGAAACGGCTGTATTGCTGCTGCTTCGGGTAAGAAATCATCAAAATTTCAGTTGTTTAATGGGATAGGTGAGCGTGGCGAGGCTGAGCGTCTTGCGATAAATCATTGTAATAAAGCCAAAGCCTCCGAATGTCAGATTATTGTTCCTGAGGCATGTTCTCTACCCTAAATTTCGTACTATGAATAAAGGTCGTCTGAAAACAAGATTTCAGACGACCTTTTTGCTTCAAGCAATGTAATGCAAGCGTTCGGGCGGGGTTTGGTGTTGATGCCCGCTTATTCGTACTCGGGATAGAGCGGCATGGTGCCGGCTTCTTCGAAGGTCGAGTGTGCTTTGACTTCTTGCAGGCGGCGGCTGATGCGGCGGGTAACGGCTTCGGCTTCGTTTTGGTGGTCTATGGTCAGTCCGGGGACGGTTTTGCCGAAAAGCTCGGCATCGAGCAGGCGTTCGGCGTGGATGCCGGGGCGGTAGTTGTGTTTGACGGCGGGGTCGCGTTCTTCAAAGAGGTAGCCGACGACGCTGTCGCGGGTCAGTGCGATGCCGAGTGCGGCATCTTCGCCGCCGAAGATTCGGAAGAGTTCGTCTTGCGGAAAGCCGCCGCAGGCGAGAAAGATGCTGCGGCGGAATACGGTGTTGCCGCCGACGGTCATTTGCAGCCGTTCCCATGCGGTGGGGAATTGCGGGTGGCTGAGGTAGTGTTCGGGAAAGCCGATCGGACGCAATTTGAGGCGGACCAGGCTGAGGTAGGAATAGGCTTCCAAGCCGAGGTAGGCGGCATTGAGGACGTTGTTTTCATAGACGTCGTCGGCGTCGAGGAAGGCGATGAAGTCGGCTTGGCTTTGCATGGCGCCCCAGTTGCGGGCTTTGGCGGCGCCACCGTTTTCGAGCATGTATTCGCAGCGGACTTTGGGATGGATGGCGGCGAGGTCGCTCATGATAAGGCGTGTGTCGTCGATGGAGGCGTCGTCAATCAGCCAGACGTTTTCGACGGCGGGTTGGGAGACGGCGCTCTCGACAGCCGCTTGAAGGGTGGCGGCGGAGTTGTAGCAGGGGATGATGACGTCTAGTGTGGGTCTCATAATGTGATGCTTTAAGGGGGTTGTTGTGTCAAACGGTGGGGAAAGGTCGTCTGAAAACGGTATTTAGGTTTTCAGACGACCTTTGGGTATTGCCTGATGCGGATTACAACACTTTCACGATGCTTTCGCACAGGTAGTCGATGTTGTCATCGGTAATGCCGGCGACGTTGATGCGACCGGAGCGCACGGCGTAGATGGCGAACTCGTTTTTCAGGCGGTCGACTTGTTCGGGCGTGAGGCCGCTGAAGGAGAACATGCCGTTTTGTTCGATGATGAAATCGAAGTCTTGATTTGCGCCTTTGGCTTTGAGCAGTTCGACGAATTTTTGACGCATGGCTTTGATGCGGCCGCGCATTTCGTCGAGTTCGCCAATCCATCGGGCTTTCAAATCCGCGTCTTTCAACACTAAGGCGATGGTGTTCGCGCCGTGTGAGGCGGGGTTGGAGTAGAGGGTGCGGATGATGGTTTTGACTTGGCTGTGGGCACGGGCGGCGGTGGCTTCGTCTTCTGCGACTAAGGTAAATGCGCCGACGCGTTCGTTATACATGCCGAAGTTTTTGGAATAGGAGCTGGCGATGAGCAATTCTTTGTTGTATTTCAAGAAGGTGCGCAAGCCGTATGCGTCTTCTTCGAGACCGTTGCCGAAGCCTTGGTAGGCGAAGTCAAACAGGGGCAGCCAGCCTTTTTCGGCGGAGAGTTTGGCGAGGGTTTCCCATTGTTCGGGCGTGGGGTCGATACCGGTGGGGTTGTGGCAGCAGCCGTGCAAGAGGACGATGTCGCCTTTTTGCGCTTGGCCGAGGTCTTCAATCATGCCGTCCCAGTCTAGGCCGTGTTTGGCGGCGTCGTAGTAGCGGTAGGGTTTGTCTTGGATGCCGACGGCTTTGAAGATGGCGTTGTGGTTGGGCCAGGTGGGGTTGGAAATCCAGACGGTTTGTGCGTTCAACTGGCGTTTGGCGAACTCGGCGGCAATACGCAATGCGCCTGTGCCGCCGAGGCTTTGGGCGGTTTTGGCGCGGCGGCTGGCGACGATTTCGTGGTCTCTTCCAAAGAGGAGGATTTGGGTTTGCTCGTTGTAGTCGGCAACGCCGTCGATGGTGAGGTAGTTTTTGGTGGTTTCGCTCTCGAGCAGGCGTTTTTCGGCTTCTTTGACGGCTTTGACGATGGGTGTCGCGCCGGATGCGTCTTTATAAACGCCAATGCCGAGGTTGACTTTTTCGGGACGGGTTTCGGCTTTGAATGCTTCGCCCAAGCCTAAGATGGGGTCAGCGGGGGCGGCTTCGATGTGCTTGAAGAACATGATTTCTCGCTTTGCAAAAAATGAAGGGACGGGATATTTCCTTTGGGATTTTACGCTGTTTCAGGTCGTCTGAAAATGAATGCGGCAGGTTTTGCGCAAATGGTTTACATCATGCTTTTGATGCCGGCGAGGATGATGCCGTAGCGCAGGATTTTTCCGGTCAGGAGCATGAGTGCGGAGGTGTGGGGGTTGAGCCTGAGCCAGCCTGCGGCAATGGGCAACGCGTCGCCGATAACGGGCAGCCAGGCAAACAAAAGGGGCAGGGTGCCCCAGCGTCGGAGCAGGCGCAGGGTCTTTTCAGACGACCTTTTCTTGGACGGAATCAGCCGCCCCATCCAATAGGAAACCATGCTGCCCAAGCCGTTTGCCAGTCCGGCGCACAACCACGCGCCGTATGCCTGTTCGGGATAGGTGTAGATAAACGCGGCGAAGGCGGCTTCGGATGTGCCGGGCAGGATGGTGGCGGAGGTAAAGGCGGAGGCGGCGAGTCCGAGATAGGCGTAAATGAGGGGCATGGCGGATAAGTTTGCGTCAGGTCAAAGGTCGTCTGAAATAAGATTTTAAGTCGTTTGCGGGTAGGTTAATTGTAAAATTCAGACGGATTCTGTCTATAAAAATGCGTTATCGGACAGAATCTTGCTGAAACTCTATGTAGTCGGCGCATTTCCAGTGTTTGCAAGAATGGCAAAAGCCAGTATGATTCAGCCCGTTATTAACGGATATTAACTGTTTGTACGGTCAATTCCAATAAATCGAAAGGCAAATCATGTCTACGCCATCACAACAAAACCATAATTCCGCGCTGGTCGTCCTGACCGCGCTCTTCTTCATGATGGGTTTCATTACCTGCATGAACGACATCTTGATTCCGCATCTGCAAAAAATTTTCACGCTAACTAATTTTCAGGCGATGCTGGTTCAGTTCTGCTTCTTTACCGCCTATGCCATCATGTCGATTCCGATGGGGCATCTCGTCGGTAAAATCGGCTATAAAAACGGCGTCATCGGCGGCTTCTTGCTGACCGCCGTCGGATGCTTGTTGTTTTATCCCGCCGCAGAAAGCCTATCTTACCCGACTTTCTTGGGCGCGCTTTTCATTCTTGCTTCAGGCGTCACCCTGTTGCAGGTTGCGGGTAATCCGTATGTGACCCTGCTGGCGAAACCGGGCAAAGAGTCAGTGACATTGACTTTGGTGCAGGCATTCAATTCATTGGGTACGACGATTGCTCCGAAAATCGGTTCATATCTCATTTTTGCCGATGCGGCTCAGAAAGCCAGCAAAGCCGAGCAAATCGCCTCCGTCCAAATCCCTTATTTGGGTTTGGCGGGATTTTTGATCCTCCTCGCCGTTTTCGTAAAAATGATCCGTCTGCCCGATGCGCGCAAAATTGCCGTTGAGGAAAGCGAACACAATCACGACGGCAAAAGCAGCGTGTGGCAATACAAACACCTTATTCTCGGTGTGGTCGGCATTTTCTGCTACGTTGGTGCGGAAGTATCCATCGGCTCTTTCATGGTCAATATTTTGGGCTTTCTGAAAGGATTGAATCATGCCAAAGCTGCAGACATGCTGGCGTTATACTGGGGCGGTGCCATGGTCGGACGCTTCCTCGGTTCGGCAGTGATGGCTCGAGTCGCGCCGAACCGCTACCTTGCCTTTAATGCCTCAGTTGCCACTGCCTTGCTTGTCATTGCCATCATGGTTGGTAAAGGCAATGCCGACGTCGCCATGTGGGCGCTGATTGCCATCGGTTTTTTCAACTCCATCATGTTCCCGACCATCTTCTCGCTGGCGACCAAAAACCTCGGCAAATTCACCAATTCTGCTTCGGGTATTCTTTGTACCGCCATCGTTGGCGGCGCGCTGATTCCCGTCTTGCAAGGTAAGATCGCTGATGATTTCGGTATGATGATTTCTTATGTTGCGCCTGCCGTGTGCTACCTCTACATCGTCTTCTTTGCCCTCAAAGGTTATAAAGCCGACGAGTAACATGGTTTGAACATAAGGTCGTCTGAAAACTTGGAAATCAGGTTTTCAGACGACCTTTTTGCTTTGCGGCGGACTTTTAAACCTGACCCGCCCAAACCGAGGTCGTCTGAAAATACGGCAACAGATTTTAACCGGAGCTTAAGCCCGTTTTCAAAAGACAAAATGCGTCCGCAATACGGTCTGACTGACTTATGGCATAATGCTGGCGGCAAAAAATACAGGAGGTCTTCATGTCGAAAATCATCTTATTACACGGACTGCATATGCACTCTTGGGTGATGAAACCTTTAGCGGATATGCTGGAAAAGCAAGGCTTTGACGTTGCCCTGTTCGGTTATTACAGCGTCTGGCACACCATGCAGCAGCACACGCAGGCGTTGGCGGAATTTGTTGAAAAACACGATACGGGCGAGCCTCTGCATTTTGCCGGACACAGTCTGGGCGGGCTGGTGTTGCGCCACTTTGCCGCCGCCCATCCCGAAAAAATTACCGGACGCATCGTTACCTTCGGCACGCCCCACCAAGGCAGCCGGGCTGCGCAAAGGGTGTTCCGGCTCGGATTGAAAACCCCCGTACTCGGCGGCGCTTATCGCGATGCGCTCGACGGCGGCACGCCCGATCTGCCCGAACATATCGAATTGGGCAGCATCGCCGGCAACAAGCCGCTCGGGCTGGGGCGCGTATTGGGTTTGCACGGCGAACACGACGGTACGGTTTTGGTCAGCGAAACCCGCTGTCCGAATATGCGCGACCACGTTATCTTGCCCGTCAGCCACAGCGGTATGCTGTTTAAACACATTACCGCCGAGCAAACCGCAACATTTTTGCGTGAAGGGCAGTTTAATCATGATAAAAAGAAATAATACGGCTTTATTTTGAAAATAAGGATATTTTGTTTCAAAAAATCAAATTTAAAACCATATCGCATCAACTAAAATCCGTTATTACATTCATAAAAAATCACGGGGTCGTCTGAAAAGCGGTTTTTCAGACGACCCCGTGTGCTAAACTTCGTTAAATACACACAAAACAGGCAAAGCAATATGTTTGCATTCAAATCACTGCTCGATATGCCGCGCGGAGAGGCCCTTGCCGTCGTTGCGGCGTTAATCGGAGCGATGGGTTATACCATCATTTCGCTGGGCTGGCTGCCCCATATGTCTATCATCGCCGCCATTACCGTCCTCATCCTCTACGGTCTCGCGCGCGGGTTGAAATATAACGACATGCAAAAAGGCATGGTCGGCGCGGTGGGGCAGGGCATGGGCGCGATTTACCTGTTTTTCTTCATCGGGCTGATGGTCAGCGCGCTGATGATGAGTGGCGCGATTCCGACTCTGATGTATTACGGTTTCGGGTTGATTTCCCCTACTTATTTCTATTTCTCCGCCTTTGCGCTCTGTTCCGTCATCGGCGTGTCCATCGGCAGCAGTTTGACCACTTGCGCCACTGTCGGCGTTGCCTTTATGGGCATGGCGGCGGCGTTTCATGCCGATTTGGCGATGACGGCTGGCGCGATTGTTTCCGGCGCGTTCTTCGGCGACAAAATGTCCCCGCTCTCCGATACCACGGGCATTTCCGCCTCCATCGTCGGCATTGATTTGTTCGAACACATCAAAAACATGATGTACACCACCATTCCCGCGTGGCTCATCAGCGCAGCATTGATGCTGTGGCTCTTGCCCAATGTTGCCGCCCACGATTTGAACAGCGTCGAATCCTTCCGCAGCCAGCTCGAAGCGACGGGCTTGGTGCACGGCTATTCGCTGATTCCGTTTGCGCTGTTGGTCGTGTTGGCGTTGTTGCGTATCAACGCCGTCGTCGCTATGCTTTTCACCATCCTCGCCGCGCTTGCGGTAACTTATTTCCACAGCACGCCCGACTTGAACCAGCTCGGCACATGGTTTTACGGCGGCTACAAACTTGAAGGCGAAGCGTTTCAAGACATCGCCAAACTCATTTCGCGCGGCGGTTTGGAAAGCATGTTCTTCACGCAAACCATCGTGATTCTCGGCATGAGTTTGGGCGGATTATTGTTTACGCTCGGCGTGATTCCGTCGCTGTTGGACGCCATCCGCGCGTTCCTGACTACCGCCGGACGTGCCACCTTCAGCGTTGCCGCCACGTCGGTCGGCGTCAATTTCCTCATCGGCGAACAATATTTGAGTATTTTGCTTTCCGGCGAAACCTTCAAACCCGTGTACGACAAGCTCGGACTGCATTCGCGCAACCTTTCGCGCACGCTGGAAGACGCGGGTACGGTCATTAATCCGCTTGTGCCGTGGAGCGTCTGCGGCGTATTTATCAGCCACGCCCTCGGCGTACCCGTTTGGGAATACCTGCCTTATGCCTTCTTCTGCTATCTGAGCCTGATTTTGACGCTGCTGTTCGGCTGGACGGGTCTGACGTTGAGCAAGAAAGAAACCGCGTAAAGCGACGGGATAGACAGGTCGTCTGAAAACCTTCGGCATAGGTTTTCAGACGACCTTTTGCGTTATAATCGGGCAAACGATAAAGACACACACCAATCCTACCCATACTCCCATGAACAAACAGATCCGCCAAGAAATTTTCGAGCGTTTCCGCGCTGCCAATCCCCATCCGACCACCGAGCTTCATTTCAATTCACCCTTCGAGCTTTTGATTGCCGTTTTGCTGTCGGCGCAGGCGACCGACGTGGGCGTGAATAAGGCGACGGCAAAGCTGTTTCCGGTTGCCAATACGCCGCAGGCGATGCTGGATTTGGGTTTGGACGGCGTAATGGAATACACGAAAACCATCGGGCTTTATAAAACCAAGTCCAAACACATCATGCAGACCTGCTGCATCCTGCTGGAAAAATACAACGGTGAAGTGCCGGAAGACCGCGAGGCTTTGGAATCGTTGCCGGGCGTGGGGCGCAAGACGGCAAACGTGGTGTTGAACACGGCGTTCGGCCATCCCGTCATGGCGGTCGATACGCATATCTTCAGGGTTTCCAACCGTACCAAAATCGCGCCGGGCAAGGATGTGCGCGAGGTGGAAGACAAGCTGATGCGCTTTGTGCCGAAAGAGTTTTTGATGGATGCGCATCATTGGTTGATTCTGCACGGACGCTACACCTGCAAAGCGCAGAAGCCGCAATGCGGGAAGTGCATCATTAATGATTTGTGCGAGTATGGCGCGAAGTTGATGTAAACATTGATAAATTGTAAACAATCAACAAAACAACCTTTCTATCAGGTTAAAATTTCTGACGGCATTTTTTTATTTAAAATGAAATGCTTGAAAAAATATGGGCAAAAGGTAAAATTCGACCTTATCGGGTTGGAAAACGAGAAAAGTTTCAGACGACCCCCTATTTTTAAGATGCAAGAACACAATCCGTTATTCGGAAAAGGAAACGCGGTGCGCGAAAAAATGAACAAATACAGATACTTTGCTTTGGTAACGGCTTCTGCGCTGGCCTTGGGCGGCTGCGACAAAATCAGCAGCTTCTTCGGCGGCGAGAGTAAAAGCGAAGAATTCGTACAAAGAATAGAACCTTCCAAAGACGACGGCAGCGTCGGTATGCTGCTGCCCGATTTCGCACAATTGGTGCAAAACGAAGGTCAGGCGGTGGTTAATATCCAAGCCTCCCCTGCAGGGCGTGCCGCAGGCAGCGGGCAGTCTGAAGAGCAGGGCATGGATTTAAGCCAATTCCCTGACAACGACCCGTTTTACGAGTTTTTCAAACGCCTTGTCCCGAATATGCCCGATATGCCGGAAGACCAGTCTGCCGACGAGGATTTGAACTTCGGCTCCGGCTTCATCATCAGTAAAGACGGCTATATCCTGACCAATACCCACGTCGTTGCCGGCATGGGCAATATCAAAGTCCTGCTCAACGACAAACGCGAATACACCGCCAAGCTGATCGGATCGGATACGCAATCCGATGTCGCGCTGCTGAAGATTGACGCTTCGGAAGAATTGCCCGTCGTCAAAATCGGCAATCCGAAAGATTTGAAACCGGGCGAATGGGTTGCCGCCATCGGTGCGCCGTTCGGCTTTGACAACAGCGTTACTTCAGGCATCGTGTCCGCCAAAGGACGCAGCCTGCCGAACGAAAGCTACACGCCTTTCATCCAAACCGACGTTGCCATCAATCCGGGTAACTCCGGCGGCCCGCTGTTTAACCTGAAAGGTCAGGTAGTCGGCATCAACTCCCAAATTTACAGCCGCAGCGGCGGATTTATGGGCATTTCCTTTGCGATTCCGATTGATGTGGCGATGAATGTTGCCGAGCAGTTGAAAACCAGCGGTAAGGTTCAGCGCGGTCAGTTGGGCGTGATTATTCAGGAAGTGTCTTACGATCTGGCGAAATCGTTCGGCTTGGACAAAGCCAGCGGCGCGTTGATTGCCAAAGTGATGCCGAACAGCCCTGCCATGCAGGCAGGATTGCAAGTGGGCGACATCGTCCGCAGCGTCAACGGCGAAGAAGTGCGCGTGTCCAGCGATTTGCCGGTCATGGTCGGCTCGATGCTGCCGGGTAAGGAAGTTTCGCTGGAAGTATGGCGCAAAGGCGAGAAAATCAATGTGAAAGTCAAACTCGGCAGCATGGCGGAGCAGAACGAAACGTCTTCACGCGCTACCGAGCAGCCGCAGCAGGCAAATCCGGCGGACGGCTTTACCGTCGATAATACGGGACTGACCCTGCGCGTCGATGAAGGTGCAGGCAAAAGCCGCCTGATTGTTTCCCGCGTCAGCGGCGCGGCGGAACGTGCTGGACTCAAACGCGGTGACGAAATCCTCGCTGTCAGCCAAATCAGCGTCAACGACGAATCGAGCTTCCGCAGCGCGTTGGCAGGCGCGGGCAAAAATGTGCCGCTGCTGGTTCAGCGCGACGGCAATACGCTTTTCCTCGCCCTGACCCTGCAATAAGGTGCAACGCAAGCGCCATTCAATGATAGAATACCCGCCATCCTAAGGTGGCGGGTATTTTGTAATTTTAGCAACTGATTGATTTGTTTGTTTTTTGATGGTTTTGCTCTTTTGGCTTTGTCAACAATCGCATTCAAAGGTCGTCTGAAAACGTTCCGCTCCGATTGACTTCCTATTAATAAAAATATTATGCACCTGATTGATTATTCACATTCGTTTTTATCCGTCGTGCCGCCGTTTTTGGCATTGGCGCTTGCCGTCATCACCCGCCGTGTGCTGCTGTCTTTGGGCATCGGTATCTTGGTCGGCGTTGCCTTTTTGGTCGGCGGCAGCCCGATTGACGGACTGACACACCTGAAAGACATGGTGGTCGGACTGGCTTGGGCAGACGGCGATTGGTCGCTGGGAAAACCTAAAATCCTGATTTTCTTATTGTTGCTCGGTATTTTCACTTCTCTTTTAACTTTTTCGGGCAGCAATCAGGCGTTTGCCGATTGGGCGAAGCAACACATCAAAGGGCGGCGCGGCGCAAAAATGCTGACTGCCTGCCTCGTATTCGTTACCTTTATCGACGACTATTTCCACAGTCTCGCCGTCGGTGCGATTGCCCGCCCCGTTACCGACAAATTCAAAGTCTCCCGCGCCAAACTGGCGTATATCCTTGATTCCACTGCCGCGCCGATGTGCGTACTGATGCCGGTTTCAAGCTGGGGCGCATCGATTATCGCCACGCTGGCAGGTCTGCTCGTTACCTACCACATCACCGGATACACGCCGATGGGTGTGTTCGTCGCCATGAGCCTGATGAATTATTATGCCCTGTTCGCCCTGATCATGGTGTTTGTCGTCGCTTGGTTTTCTTTCGACATCGGCTCGATGGCGCGCCTTGAAAAAGCGGCATTGCAGGAAACTCATGACGAATCCACCGGCTCTGACGGCCCCAAAGGCAGGGTTTACGCGCTGATTATCCCTGTTTTGGTGTTGATCGCATCCACCGTTTCCGCCATGATTTACACAGGCGCGCAGGCAAGCGAAACCTTCAGCATTTTGGGTGCGTTTGAAAATACCGATGTAAACACTTCGCTGGTGTTCGGCGGTACTTGCGGCGTACTCGCCGTCGTCCTCTGCACACTCGGCACCATCAAGGCCGCCGACTATCCCAAAGCCGTCCGTCAGGGCATATCTTCGATGTTCGGCGCGATTACCATCCTGATTCTTGCCTGGCTCATCAGCACCGTCGTCAGCGAAATGCACACCGGCGACTACCTATCCACGCTGGTTGCAGACAACATCCATCCCGGCTTCCTGCCCGTCATCCTCTTCCTGCTTGCCAGCGTGATGGCGTTCGCCACAGGCACAAGCTGGGGCACGTTCGGCATTATGCTGCCGATTGCCGCCGCGATGGCGGTTAAAGTCGATGCATCGTTGGTTATCCCGTGTATGTCCGCCGTGATGGCTGGCGCGGTGTGCGGCGACCACTGTTCGCCCATTTCCGACACCACCATCCTGTCTTCCACTGGCGCGCATTGCAACCACATCGACCACGTTACATCGCAACTGCCTTACGCCCTGACCGTCGCAGGCGCGGCAGCAGCAGGCTACCTCGTGTTGGGTATGACGCAATCGGCTTGGCTGGGCTTTTTTGCCACCGGCGTCGTCATGACCGCCCTCATCTTCATACTGAAAGACAAAAAAGGCAAAGCTGCCTGATGTGTTTTCCCGTTTTCAGACGACCTTCGATACTTTAAGGTCGTCTGAAAACATTTTAAGGAATCCAAAAATGAACGCTCCCCATTCCATCCCGCGCGGCCCCGTTATGGCAGACGTCGCCGCCTACTGTCTGACCGAAGAAGAAAAACAACGCTTACTCGACCCGTCTATCGGCGGCGTCATCCTGTTCCGCCGTAACTTCGAAAACGTCGGGCAGCTCAAAGCCCTGGTTCAAGAAATCAAAGCACTGCGTATGCCCGAACTCATCATCGCCGTTGATCACGAAGGCGGCAGGGTGCAACGCTTCATCGAAGGCTTCACCCGACTGCCCGCCATGAACACCTTAGGGCAGATTTGGGACATCGAAGGTGAAGCCGCTGCCAAAGAAAAAGCCGAGCAGGTCGGCTGGGTATTGGCGACGGAACTGACCGCCTGCGGCATAGACCTCTCCTTCACGCCCGTCCTCGACCTCGACTGGGGAACATGTCCCGTCATCGGCAACCGTAGTTTCCACCACAACGCCGACACCGTAACCCAGCTCGCCCTTGCCCTGCAAAAAGGTCTGAATCGAGGCGGCATGAAATCCTGCGGCAAACATTTCCCCGGACATGGATTCGTCGAGGGTGACAGCCATTTGGTGCAACCCGAAGACACGCGCAGCCTTGCCGAACTCGAAGCCGCCGACATGATTCCGTTCCGCGCCTTAAGCAGCGCAGGCATGGCGGCGGTCATGCCCGCCCACGTCGTTTACCCGCAAATTGACAGCAAGCCCGCCGGTTTCTCCGAAAAATGGCTCAAACAAATCCTGCGCCAAGATATTGGATTTAAAGGCGTTATCTTTTCAGACGACCTCACGATGGAAGGCGCAGGCGCAGCGGGCGGCATCAAAGAACGTGCAAACGCTTCCTTTACGGCAGGCTGCGACATCGTCCTCGTCTGCAACCGTCCCGACCTCGTGGACGAACTGCGCGACGGCTTCCAAATCCCCGTCAATCCCGATTTGGCAAGCCGCTGGCAATACATGGCGAACACACTGGGCAAAGAAGCCGCCCAAGCCGTGATGCAAACCCCAGATTTCCAAGCCGCACAAGCCATGACCGCGCAACTTGCCACGCCTAAAGACACCGCCGGCGGCGTGAAAGTCGGCGAAGCGTTTTAAAGGCGTTTGGTTTAGAAAGCATGAAAGAAGGTCGTCTGAAAAGCTGAATTGGGCTTTTTCAGACGACCTT
The DNA here is from genome assembly GCA_915066515.1 of uncultured Neisseria sp. Taxonomy (GTDB): domain Bacteria; phylum Pseudomonadota; class Gammaproteobacteria; order Burkholderiales; family Neisseriaceae; genus Neisseria. Next base: position 24,310 of record CAJZEA010000005.1, read on the forward strand.
TTGTCCGTTTATAGTGGATTATAGTCAATTAAAATCAAAATAGGACAGTAGCGCATCGTCAAATCGGGCGTAATCAGACAATACGGTTCGCAGATACCGCTTAATATTCGCCCACACCTTCTCAATCGGGTTGAGCT
>CAJZEA010000006.1:0-22621 GCA_915066515.1 uncultured Neisseria sp.
TTAAGATGAAATGAATATTTGAAACTTCGCGCTATCGTTCCGCTCAATATTCAAAGGCATCAGCCAATGCTTAAAACCACTCTTTCTTGCCGACAACATAAACTTGTTCAAATTCTTCCGGCGTACATTTCAGGTATTTAACGATGTCGATGATACAGAAAACAAAAACAATCATCGGACCAACGATAATAAACGAACCCAAAATACAAATCAACAGGTAGATGATACCGACTTTGTTTACGCCCAAATAAAATTTATGCACCCCGAAGCAACCTAAAAAGAACGCCAAAACAGAGGCAACAAGTCGTTTGTCATCGGTAATACGAGAGGATTGCAGAGGTGTATTTTCGGACATTTTTTTCTCCAAACGGATAGTCAATATTAAGAAAGTGTTTTTAAGTATAGCAGAATAATGATATTAATTTCACACAGATTTTATTTTTACTGCCCGCCTGAAACGCATCCTGTTTGCCAACTCGACCGCCATCGTCGCCGATGCCGGCATGTCTGATTTTCTCGCCGCCGGTACAGAGTATCCCCCAACTTCGCCACCGCCCCCGCGCTGCGTTACAGCGGCTGATGCCGTTTCCAGAGTTGATTCCACAATCGTTTATATTCGTTTCCGCAATAACAAAAAGGTCGTCTGAAAATTTTCAGACGACCTTTTTTTGGTTTTTAAGATGAAATGAATATTTGAAACTTCGCGCTATCGTTCCGCTCAATATTCAAAAGCATCAGCCAATGCTTAAAACCATTCTTTCTTACCGACAACATAAACTCGTTCAAATTCTTCCGGCGTAGATGTCAGGTATTTAAAGATGTCGAAGAGAGATAAACCGACAACAACTATCAAAGCAGGATAGACAAAAAACATACCCACCACACCAATCGCCAAATAGATGATACCGGCTTTGTTTAAGCCCAAATAGAATTTATGCGCTCCGAAGCAACCTAAAAATAACGCCAAAGCCGCGGCGATGATGCGTTTGTTGGTAGTAGGAAGGGATTGCAGAGGTGAATTTTCGGACATTTTTTCTCCAAACGGATAGTCAAAATTAAGAAAGTGTTTTTAAGTATAGCAGAATAATGATATTAATTTCACATAGATTCTATTTCTATTGAATAATAAACCTATAAAATTTCGTAAATTTATGTTACGAAAAGCCTAATTTTCAGTTTAAATATGCGATTTCCTATACATTTTTAGCATATTATACTTACTACCTTTATTTATCTTTTCGATTTATCCGCATTTCTTAGCCAATCCGCCCCGCTTAAAGTTTCAGACGACCTCGATACTGCGTTTGACTCTGCCGCGCCTGTCTAGTTCAGATTTAAAAATGAAACAACACCAAACTCAGGGCAATCACCGCCATGCCGGACGTCAACCCGTAAACGGTTTCGTGTCCGTCGGAATAACGCTTGGCGGCGGGCAGCAATTCGTCCAACGCGAGGAACACCATCACGCCCGCAATCACGCCGAACACTGCGCCGAACACGAAAGGCGATAAAAAAGGCTTGAGCATGGTGTAGCCCAAAACCGCGCCCAAGGGTTCGGCAAGCCCTGAAGCGAGACAGGCGAGGACGGTTTTTTTGCGGTTGCGGGTGGCGAAATAAACGGGCGCGGCAATGGAAATGCCTTCAGGAATATTGTGTATCGCAATCGCCAGAGCCAGCGGCATCCCGACGGCGGGATTTTCCAGCGTGGCGAAAAACGTTGCCAAACCTTCGGGGAAGTTGTGCGCGGTAATCGCAAACGCCGCCATCATGCCGACGCGGGCGATGTGGCGGCGTTTGTTTTCCTGAAAGGCGGGGTCGTGCGGGTCGAGCGTTTCATGCGGGTTCGGCACAAGGCGGTCAATCAGCGCAATCGATCCCATGCCCGCCAGAAAAGCCAGCGTCGCGGCAGCGAAGGCTTTGTCTTTGTCGTAAACCTGCCCGAAGGCTTCGCTGGATTTGTTGAAAATCTCCGTCAGCGACACATACACCATCGCCCCGCCCGCGAACGCCAATCCGAACGACAAGACACGCGGGTTGGGCGTTTTGGAAAACATCACCAACCCGCTGCCCAATACGGTAAACAATCCGGCGGCAAGGGCGATGCTGAAGGCGGTGATGAGGTTGGTTGAGCTGATATCAGGCATCGTCTTAAGTCGTTAACACAATAAAGAAATCAGCCTAACATATTTTCCTGAATTAGAGAATAATTATTATTTTTATTTATATTGAAAAGAACAATGTAGGATTAGAAACGTCGGCAAATACACAACCCATCTTACGATAAAAACCATTCCAACCATTTTCCTTCCCCAAACGGCAACAAAGCGCGCCATCCGCCAGTCCGAAACGCCGCCGGATTTTCCATACAAATGGAAGAAATGTTATGATTTTGCAATCTTCCCTCTTTCAGACGACCCCATGCGGATGATGTGAAAGGTCGTCTGAAACACATTCAAACCCCTCCGAAACGAGACATTCATGACCCTGCAAATCGGTATCGACTTAGGCACGACCAACAGCCTGATTGCCCAGTTCCACAACGGCGAAACCCGCCTGATTCCCAACCAACACGGCCATTTTCTGACACCGTCGGTCATCAGCGTCGCCGAAGACGGCAGCATCCTGACCGGCATCGCCGCACGCGAACGCCTCTCCACCGCCCCGACGCTGACCGCCTCGGCGTTCAAGCGATTTATGGGAACGGATAAAACTTTCCATTTGGGCAAGCGCACGTTCCGCGCCGAAGAATTGTCCGCGCTGATTTTAAAAAGCCTGAAAGAAGATGCGGAAGCCTTTTTGGGAGAACCGGTATGCGATGTCGTTCTGACCGTTCCCGCCTATTTCAACGCCATCCAACGTCAGGCAACGAAAAACGCGGCACAGATGGCAGGTTTGAACGTCTTGCGTTTACTCAACGAACCGACTGCCGCCGGCCTTGCTTACGGTTTGCAGGAAAAACCCGACGACACGCGCTTTTTGATTTACGACTTGGGCGGCGGGACGTTTGACGTATCTGTACTCGATTATTTCGACGGCGTCGTCCAAGTATCCGCCAGTGCGGGCGACAACCATTTGGGCGGCGAAGATTTCGTCAACGTATTGCGCCAGTGTTTCCTGAAAAAGTGCACGACGCTGACGTCGTCTGAAAGCGACAAACTGGCGCAAAACAGCGAATTGTGGCAGGTATTGGAAACCGCCAAGCGCAAACTGGGCGAAGAAATGCAGGCGGAAATCCGTTTCCATTACGGCGACACGGTCCACACCGCCGTCATCAGCCGCGAAGAATTCCAAGAAGCCGCCACGCCATTAATGGGCCGCTTGCGCCAACCACTGGAACGCGCATTGCGCGATGCCAAGCTGCACCCTTCGCAAATCGACGGCATCATCTTGGTCGGCGGCGCGACGCGGATGCCGATGATTCGGCATTCCATTGCCCAACTGTTCCGCCGTATCCCGCTTGTTTCGGTCAATCCCGACGAAGCCATCGCACGCGGCGCGGCGGTGCAGGCGGCGCTGATTGCGCGCAACGAAAGCGTGGAAGAAGTCGTCCTTACCGACGTGATGCCCTTCTCGCTCGGCACGGAAGCCGGCATGGACCTTGGCAACCAATACGTTACCGGACGGTTTATCCCGATTATTGAGCGCAATATGCCCGTTCCCGTTTCGCGCGTCGAAACTTTCATCACTTCCCACGACGGGCAGAAAGTGATTTTGGTCGATGTTTTGCAGGGCGAGTCCATGCTTGCCAAAGAAAACCTGAAACTGGGCGAACTGTCGGTCAACGTCCCGCCCAAGCCGAAAGGTCAGGTATCGATAGACGTCCGCTTCAGCTACGACGTCAACGGGCTTTTAGAAGTCGACATCAGCAACAAAGACCTGAATCTGCACATCAATCAGGTTTTCCGTCAAAACAGCCAAAGCCTGACGCCTGAAGAAATCAAGGCTTCCCTGATCAAACTCGCCGCCTTGAAAATCCATCCGCGCGATCAGCAGCACAATATCTATCTGTTGGAAAAAGCCAAACGCCTGTATGAAGAATTCCTCGGCGACAACCGGCACATCATCGCCGCAGAAGTAGCGCGTTTTGAAGCTGTATTGGAAACGCAGGACCCGATCGTCATCCATAGGGCGCAACAGCAATTTAGCGAATTTTTAAACCGTTTCGACGGCGGCTGGCTGCTGTAAGCGCATCGCTTTTCATCGGACACGCCGAACAATGAAAGATAAAATCCATTGAAAACAAAAAATTATGCAATACCGGCAAAAATAAGTTGACACCTTCCTGACGCATCCATATAATGCACGGCTTATCGGGTCGTTAGCTCAGTCGGTAGAGCAGCGGACTTTTAATCCGTTGGTCGAGCGTTCGAATCGCTCACGACCCACCAAATTTAAAAAGCTGAGTTGAAAAACTCAGCTTTTTTATTGCCTTCCAACCCTTAGTTCTAACATTCAAGACCGCACCATCGTTAATCAAAGATCAGGTCGTCTGAAAACAGGATGATGTTTCAGACGAGCTTCCCTCAACTGCCTGTGTAGTGGTCGAAGTAAGCTTGAATCAGGAAAAGGCGAAGCAACACTGCATTGATTCCAGCTTAATCTTATACCGTTTCTCATCAAAGCAAATCCGAACTATCTCGACGCTTGGCTGTTTTCCCATAAAAAAACGCACCTTATTGCAAGGTGCGTTTTGATTTGTACGGCTTAGAATTTGGCGCCGGATTGGTTTGCCATATAGTCAGCCGCCGCTTTGACTTCGTCGTCGCTCAGGTTGGTATTGCCGCCTTTTGCCGGCATGCTTTTAAAGCCTTCGAGTGCGTGTTTGTGCAGGGTTTCTTTGCCTTGTTTGATGCGCGGAGCCCAATCGTCATTTTTACCGACGACTGGAGCGCCCGGGATGGTACCGCCGTGGCACATTTTACAGTTGGCTTCGAAAACGGCTTTGCCGTCCACTTTGGCGGACGAGGCATCTTTTTTCTCGTCAGCAGGCGCAGCTTCTGTTTTTTCTGCCGGTTTGGCTTCAGAGGCAGGAGCTTCTTTTACTTCTGATGCGGCTTTGGCGGCAGTATCTTCTACTTTGCTCGCCGCTGCTTGAGCGGAAGATGCAGCAGCATCGGTAGCAGAAGCCGCAGCGTCTTTAACCTCGGAAGCTACGGCAGAAGCCGCTTCCTTAGTTTCCTGCTTGGCTTCTTGGGAACAAGCCGACAAAGCGGCCATCATCATCGCAGCAATTAGTAATTTGTTCATGTTCTATCCTTCTTAAATTTTTTAGTTAAGGCACTGTTTTATAAAACAGCTGAAAAAATTCTAACACACATCATTTTCATGTTCCCGCCAATGTAGTGGGTTGTAGTAACAAATATTGGCATAAGTCATATTTTGTTCTGAAAAAAGGCGGAAAATGTTGACACCCACACAATCATTCCTATATAGCCTCCAGCTTATTGGGCGGTTTGAACCTTGTTTGCTATGCCTTTAAATCCGCTCAAATCCTGCCCAATTTCAAAATCCCGGCTTTAAAAGCCGGTTTTTTATGGGCACGCCATTTCATCCTAACTCATGCTCAAACCAATCAATCCCTATTTTCTTTCATGCAAAAAGGTCGTCTGAAACTCTACATCAGGTTTCAGACGACCTTTTTATAGTGGATTAACTTTAAACCAGTACGTCGTTGCCTCGCCTTGTCGTACTATCTGTACTGTCTGCGGCTTCGTCGCCTTGTCCTGATTTAAATTTAATCCACTATACCTTATCCGCCAGCCTCAAAACATCTTTTTCATGGCTTTCTGAATAAGGTCGAGTTGTTTTTTATATTCGCGGCAATGAGGGCATATCAGCAGGTGGCTGCCCAGAAAAACGCGCTCGGGAACGGTCAGGCGGGTTTCGTCCTGTTTTTTGGAGAGCAGGTAGGCGGTTTTGCGGCATTTGTTCATCGTGTTTTCCTAACGGGCTTAACCGGCATGTTCTGCATTGCCGAACCATTTGATTTGCAGGCATTGGCGCAGGGTTTCGCGGGCGCGGTGCATGATGGTGTGGTAGTTGGACATACTGATGCCGCATTGCTCGCGGATTTCGTCGGATGAGAAGCCGAGGATTTCCTTCATGGTAAACACGCGGGCGGTGTTTTCGGGCATTTGGTAGAGGCAGGTTTGCAGGATTTCACGAAACTCTTTGTTGTCCAACGTTTTTTCGGGCGAGGACCAAGTTTGCGGATGGCCGTCCGCCGTCCAATGCCCGTCTGATGCAAACCGTTCTTCAAAGGCTTCGTCCAACATTTCTTCCGCAGGCGTGGCGAATATTTCGCGCTGCCGTCCGATTTGGCGCAGGCAGTCGGTGATTTTGTTTTTCAGAATGGCAAACAACCAGCTGCCGACTTGTGCATCTCCTTTAAAACCTTCCGCAGCACGGTAGGCGGAAAGCATGGTTTCCTGCACAAGGTCTTCCGCCAAATCGGGGCGGTCGGGCAACTGGATACGGGCGAAACGCAGGAGCAGCTTGCGGGATTCGGCAAGCTCGGCGTCGGTCAATTCGGGTAGGGACATAATGTATCAGCATTGAATGAATTATGGCTGTGAACTTCTGATTTTACGCTGATACTGAGCGTGTGTGTCATCAAATACATAAATGATTGACGTAGCTTTTTTGTTTCTCAGTAACCGGTTACGCGTTTTCAGACGACCTGCCAAGCCTTTTAGCGGGTCTTTACCCCCAATATAAAAAAGGTCGTCTGAAAACGACAAAAACCGCCGATATTTCGATTTCTTCCCCATCTTTGCCCTTTCCTTCGGGAAGGGGGTACGATAGTGCCTTTATAGGAATTTCCTGCCCACTACGTCAATTCGATCATTTCAGACGACCTCGGCTGATGCGACAACCAAAATGCCTTGTTCCAGCCAGTCCGCCCATTTTTGCCTTAATGCGTCCTGCCAGCCGCTTTCAGACGACATGAACTCTGCCAGCATGGCTTGCAGACCGTTTAGGGAGGCGGGCGTGTCTGCCAGCGTTTCCAGCAATAATGCGTCGAAATCGTCGAGGGCTTGGTACATCACGTCGTCTTCCTTATCGCGCCACACCAAAACGGCGGTTTCCGCCGCCTGCAATTCATCGGTAACGTCATACTGATAACGGCGCACAAAGGCGGTGGGAGAAAGGGTGTACGCCAAATCGTCTGAATCGGCGGACGAGGCTTGGCTGTCGGTTTGGGCGACTTCGGCAAGCAGTTGGGTGTGTTCGAAGTCCATCAGTGCCAAGAGGTCGTCTGAAAGTGGCAGGCTTTGGCAGTATTGGAGGAATTCGCCGGCGATTTCTTGGAAATAGGGGGTTTGGGCGCGCGCGTCCCGGATGAAACCTTCTTTCAGACGACCCCATTCTCCGCTGTCGAGATATTGCGGCGTTTCGGTATAACAGCGGTCGATGAAGCTGTGGATATTGTTGCGTATCAGGCGGATATAGACGTTCAGACGCTCTTGCGGCAAGCCCTCGGCGGCTTCGCCTTCGCGTATGGCCTGGGCAAAGCGGTGTTGGTATTGGGCGGAGGTTTCAGGCTGCACGGCGATATTCCTTTCCGGCACGCATTTGATATTCGGCGATTTTGGCGACTTCGGCTTCGAGTTCGGCAAAAGGCGGGAAATTGAAATCGCGTTCCAACAGGGTGGGCGGGATGGTCGGCAGCTTGGTGTAGGCAAGTTCGAGCAAGTCCCAAACAGTCGGTAAAACCGCCGCGCCGTGGGTATCAATCAATAATTCGGGCGTTTCGACGTCGTGTCCGGCGATGTGGATGTAACACACGCGCCCTGCGTCAACGTTTTCTAAAAAAGCCTCTGGCGACAACAGTCCGTGATTGACGGCGTTGACGTAGATATTGTTCACATCGAGATGAATGCCGCAATCGGCTTCGCGAGCAACGGCGTTGAGAAACTCGACTTCGTTCATTTCGGCAAGCGGGGAATGCAGGTAGTAGGAAGTGTTTTCTACGGCGATGCGGCAGCCCAATCGGTCTTGTACTTCGCGGATACGCTGCGCGGTATGCTGCACCATTTCTTCGGTGAAGGGCAGCGGCAACAGGTCGTAGAGATGGCCGCCGTCGTGGCAGTAGCTCAAATGGTCGGAGAAAAATGTGCAATCGTAACGGCGCATCATTTCTTTGATTCCGTCTATCAAGGCGGTATCCAGCGGGGCTTGTCCGCCCAGCGACATGGATAATCCGTGCAACGCCAATGGCAGCCGTTCCGCCACGCGGTCAAACTGTTTGCGCGCCCTGCCGCCCATTTTCAGCCAGTTTTCGGGTGCGGCTTCGATAAAGCGTATCGGACTGTCGTCTGAAAGCGAGAGGAAGTCTTCCGCCAAGTCGCGGCGGTAGCCTAAGCCTGCGTGTTGAATCATGATGTTGCTCCGTTTTGGATGGTGTTCCGACGGTTTTGGTACGAAATTGCTGTCAAAATCAGATAAAAAGCCGCATTTATCAATAAAATGCGGCTTTTTGTTCTAAATTATTTAGAACCGCATTTGCCTTCGCCGCATTTGCCTTCAACTGCTTTGGCTTTTGCTGCTTTGGCATTTTTAGCGGGGGCTTTTTTCACGGTTGAACCGCATTTACCCTCGCCACATTTGCCTTCGCCTGCTTTAGAAGCAGCGGCGCCGCATGAACCTTCAGCAGCTTTAGCCGCACCGCAAGAGCCTTGGGCAGATTTTTGAACGCCTGCTTTGCTGCTTACCGGTTTGTCAGCGGCAACAACGCCGGCGGCCAAAGACAAAGACAAAGCACCTGCAAGGGCAGCGGCTACATTTTTTTTCATATTGATTTCCTTTTTAAAGTATCAAGTTAAACAGATTAAGAATTTGAGTTGGCGCGTTTAAAGTCCGCTCCCCGACCTTTTTCATTGATTTCCGACGCGGCATTTCGGGCAAAACCGTTTTTTCAACAGCGCATCCAGCGATAAACAGCCCGCGCCTTGCAGCAGAATTGGGATTAAAACCACGATATAAATCAAAGCCATTTTATAGCCGTTGTCGCAGACATTATAACCCGCACCCGCATGGACTGCCGCCCATGCTACCCCCGTTACAATGATTAATCCCAAGGCAGACAGGCGGGTCGCCAATCCTAAAATCAGCAAAACCGGAAAAACCAGCTCCGCCCACATCGCCAAGTTCCAATTTACGCTGTCGGGCAGCAGATAAAACGGAAAGGGGAATTGGTCATTGATTTCGGCAAACCAGTTTTCGCCGTTCCATTTCTGCATGCCCGATTCCCAAAATTCGTAAGCGGCAAACAGGCGCAAAACCAATAAGCCTAAAGCTGATTGCCACGGGGCTGTGATATTCGTTTTCATGATAACCGTTCCATAAAATCGTTTCATGCCCGATTAGACGCGGCAGCTTGAGAATGCTTACAGGTAAATTGAAAAAATTTTGTTTGTTATTGTTTTATAATGATATTAATATTCAGAAGGTCGTCTGAAAACCTTTATACAGGGTTTTCAGACGACCTTTTCCTGCATCTTTTTAACAGTCAATCCGCCGTGCAGATTTCTATGATTTCTTCGCCGTATTGCTCCAACCATTCCCCGCTCACGCCCTCGATTTTAGAAAGCGCCGTCAAGGTTTGCGGCCGGGCTTTGGCGATGGCGCGTAAAGTCTGTTTTTTGGCGACGGCGTGCATCTCTCCGCCTTCATATCGGGCGGTATCGAGACACCATTGGAACAGGCGGCGGGCGAGCTGGCGTTCTGCCTGTTTCGGCTCGGAAAGCCCGTCTGCGTAGGGGCGGCAGATGTCGAGTATTGCCTGCCCGTATTGGGCAATTCTTTCGCTGCCGATGCCGTAGATGCCGAGCAAATCGGCTTCTTCGGCGGGCGTGAAGACGACGAGGTCGGTCAGGCTGATGTTGGAAAGGACTTTGCCCAAGGCGCATTGTTTGGCGGCTGCCTGCTCGGCACGCCAAGTTTCCAGCTTTTGCTGTAATTGCTGTTCGCGCTCGGTTTGGGGGGTGAATAGGGGCTCTTCGTTGCCCGTTTGCCCGCTTTGGTTTTCGGCTGCGTTCCCGCAGACATTGAGGATGTCGATACCGAATTTGTTGATTTTCGCTTCACCCAAACCGTAGATTTGGTGCAAATCTTCCAGCGTTTGCGGCATTTTTTCGACGATGTCGCGCAGAGTTTTGTCGCCGCAGACGACGTAAGCAGGGACTTCTTCGGCATGGGCGCGCTGCTGCCTCCAATGCCGTAATGCCTGCCATAGGCGTTCTTCGCGTTCGGTACGCAGCCAGTTGTCTTTGGGCTTTTGAGTGGCAGCTTTTTCGCGGCGCAGCGGGCGCAACATGACTTCGGTTTCGCCTTTGAGGACTTTTTTTGCGGCTTCAGTCAGTTGCAATGCCTGATATTGGGCGACGTTGACGGTGAGGTAGCCGAGGCTGATGCATTGGCGGATGACGCTGCGCCATTCTTTGTCGGTTTGCCCGCTGCCGATACCGAAGGTGGAGAGTTTGTCGTGACCGTTGCGCTGTATCCAGTCATCGCTTTTACCGCGCAGCAGGTTGGTGATATAGCCGGCGGCAAAGCGTTGTCCGGCGCGATACACGCAACTGAGGAGCTTTTGTACGAGGACGGTACCGTCGAAGCGTACGGGCGGATGCAGGCAGTTGTCGCAATGGCCGCAAGGAGCGGATTCTTCGCCGAAATGTTTGAGCAGGAGGACGCGGCGGCAGGCGGCGGTTTCGCAGACGGAAAGCATGGCATCGAGCTTCTGCATTTCGATTTGTTTCTGCACTTCGTCGCTGTTGCCTTCGGCGATGCGTTCGCGCAGCAATACCCAGTCGTTCAGACCGTAACACAGCCAACTCACGGCAGGCAGCCCGTCCCGCCCAGCGCGGCCGGATTCTTGGTAGAAATGTTCGACGCTTTGGGGCATATCGAGATGGGCGACGAAGCGCACGTCCGGTTTGTCTATGCCCATACCGAAGGCAACGGTGGCGACGACGATAATGTTGTCTTCTCGGGTAAAACGGCGTTGGTTTGCTTCGCGCACTTCCATGCTCAAGCCGGCATGGTAGGGAATCGCGTCCAATCCGTTTTCACAGAGGAATTGGGCGATGTCTTCGACTTTTTTGCGGCTGAGGCAATAGACGATGCCGCTTTGCCCTTCCATTTCTTTACGGATGAAGTCGAGAAGCTGCTTTTTGCCGTTGTTTTTTTCGATAACCTGATAATAGATATTCGGGCGGTCAAAGCTGGAGATGAATTCGGGCGCGTCTTCGAGATGGAGGAAATGTTTGATGTCGGCGCGGGTCGCGGCATCGGCAGTCGCGGTCAGGGCAATGCGCGGCACTTGCGGATAGCGTTCGGCAAGCAGCCCTAATTGCTGGTATTCGGGGCGGAAATCGTGCCCCCATTGGCTGACGCAATGCGCTTCGTCTATGGCGAAAAGGCTGATGGTTTGCTGATCGAGAAAACGCAGGAAACGGTCGGTAACGAGCCGCTCCGGTGCGACGTAGAGCAGTTTCAGACGACCTTGGGCGAGTTTGTCCGCCACTTCGCGGGCTTCTTCTACTGTCGTGCTGCTGTTGACCGCTGCTGCTTCTATACCTGCGGCGTGCAGGCTCGCCACTTGGTCGTTCATCAGGGCAATCAGCGGCGAAACGACGATGGCGACGCCTTCGCGCATCAGCGCGGGAATTTGGTAACACAGCGACTTGCCCCCGCCCGTCGGCATCAATACCATCAGGCTTCCGCCGCCTGCCAATGTATTGACGACAGCCTCCTGCTTGCCGCGAAATTCGGGATAGCCGAATACTTCGTGCAAAATCTGTTGGGCGGAAGGCTGGGGCATGATGGTTCCGTAGGGAGGAAAAAACGTTATTTTAGCGGTTTTAGACACTGCCTGCATGAGGGATATTTGAGTTATCCACATGAGGTCGTCTGAAAACGGATTATGCTTGGTTGGGTATCGCAGATTGATTTTTGATTGGACAAGATGGCGAAACTACCGACAATACGGATGAAGGAAACTGGTTTACCCAATGCGTTACCGTTCTCTTTAATCTCAGGCAAAGCGGCGGCATACCGGTTTCCAGTCAATCGGCTAGAAAACCTGTTTTCAGACGACCTTTTCATTTTTTGGCGGTTTTAAGACTTTGCAAAGCCGATTTACTGCCCCGCCGTCTTCGCGCATAATACGGCAGTCTAATAATTTATCCTAAGCAACCGAAACTTATGAACATCAAACACTTTTCCCTTATTTCGACTTTATCGGCAGCCCTGCTCCTGAGCGCCTGTCAAACGACTACGACCACAAGCGGCGGCGTCAGCGGCAACTGGGACAACATCGGCACGATTTCCGACGGCAATATCAAAGTGGCGATTGATAAAAACAGCATCAAGAAAAACGGTACTTTGGTCACTTTCCGCGATAGAAAAACCGTATCGAAGATGAAAGAAGAACGCTTCGTCAACACGCCTGCCTACAAAACCGCCATTGGCGACTGGGAAATCCATTGCACCAACAAGACCTACCGCCTGACCGCTTTGCAGCTCCTCGACGAACACGGCAAAGAAATTTCCAAACACAGCTACACCGCGACAAATATCCGCCCGATGAGCGTGATGAACGGTACGATTACCGAAAAACAATTTGAAGCCGTATGCGGCAGCAAGCTCTAATACTTATCTACATACTTATCCACAAGATAGTCAAATCAAAAGGTCGTCTGAAAACCATGAATATGGGGATTCAGACGACCTTTTTGGTTTTTTTGAGAAAGTTATATTCAGGATTATCCACATTTTCTCAAATAAGCAGTTTATCGGTTCAAACCACAATTCCTAATCATCCCATCCATCCGATTTCTAACGCAAACGAACGCCTGTTTCCCCATCAATAATCTGACTCGGCGACTTTTGTTTGCCGATTAAACCGCCGACTACCCATACATCTCTTCCAAACTGCCTTCTCACTTCCCGCTCCGTCTTACACGCGCGTTTGCCTGCGCGGTTGCACGAAGTCGAGACCAAAGACGTATTCAAGGCCTGACACAAGCGGCGCGCACCTGCATGGGCAGGAACCCTGACCGCCAACTTGCTGCGTCTTTTTCCGCGCAATGCGGGCAAAACGTCAGCAGCCGCAGGAAGCAGAAAGGTTTTGGGCGCAGGCCATTCGTTTCTGAGCATGGTTTGAATGTTTTCAGACGACCTTTTAAGTAGGGGCTGTAATTGCTCCAATTGGTTGCCAATGACAATCATGCCTTTATGTTGCGGTCTTTTTTTCAGATGAATCAGTCGGTTGAGCGCTTTGGGCAAGGTCGGGATACAGCCTATGCCGTAGCAGGACTCGGTAGGATAGGCGACCAAGCCGCCTTTTTTAAGATGGGATTGCAGCTTGCGAAGCCTCGAAGCTGAAAGGATTCTGGGGAATAGCATGATAGGGAAGGTCGTCTGAAACACAATCATGTTTTCAGACGACCTGTTTCTTTGATTAACGGTTGATGGCTTTGTCGGCAATGTCTTTACGGTATTGCATGCCGTCGAAGCTGATTTTTTCCAATGCGCTATACGCCTTGGCTTTGGCTTGCGCCACATCGTTGCCCAATCCTACGACACACAATACACGGCCGCCGTTGGTCAATACGTCGCCTTTCTCGTTTGCCCTTGTGCCTGCATGGAAAACTTTGCCGATTTGATTGGCAGCATCCAGACCGGAAATAACATCGCCTTTTTTAGGTGTTTCGGGGTAATTTTGCGCCGCCAGCACTACGCCTACGGCAGTTTGCGGGTTCCATTCCGCAGTTACGCTATCGAGTTTGCCTTCTATTGCCGCTTCAACCAAATCCGACAAGTCGCTGTTCAGACGACTCATAATCGGTTGAGTTTCGGGATCGCCAAAACGGCAGTTAAACTCAATCGTATAGGGTGCGCCGCTTTGATCAATCATCAAACCTGCGTACAGAAAGCCAGTAAACTCATGCCCTTCCGCTTTCATACCCGCCACGGTCGGCAAAATAATCTCGTTCATCGCGCGCTCGTACACGGCAGGCGTTACCACAGGTGCGGGGCTGTACGCGCCCATACCGCCCGTATTCGGGCCTTTATCGCCGTCTAAAAGACGCTTGTGGTCTTGGCTGGTCGCCATAGGCAATACATGATTGCCATCAACCATGACGATAAAGCTCGCTTCTTCGCCTTGCAGGAAATCTTCGATCACAACGCGCGCGCCGGCATTGCCCATTTTGTTGCCCAGCAGCATATCGTCAATCGCAGCATGCGCTTCATCCAAAGTCATTGCCACAATCACGCCTTTACCTGCCGCCAAACCATCGGCTTTGATGACAATGGGCGCACCTTTCTGATTGACGTAATCATGTGCAGCATCGGCGTTTTCAAAGGTCTGATATTGCGCGGTTGGAATGTTGTATTTCGCCATAAATGCTTTGGCAAAATCTTTAGAACTTTCCAGCTGCGCCGCATATTGTGTCGGGCCAAATATTTTCAGCCCTGCGGCACGGAAATCATCCACAATACCCGCCGCCAAGGGCGCTTCAGGTCCGACGACGGTAAAAGCAATATTTTCTTTACGGCAGAATTCAATCAAATCCTGATGCGCAGTCAAGGCGATGTTTTGCAGCTTGGGTTCAATCGCCGTACCGGCATTACCGGGCGCAACAAATACTGTTTCCACTTTGGGCGACTGCGCCAATTTCCAAGCCAATGCGTGTTCGCGACCGCCATTACCGATAACCAGCAGTTTCATGCCATCTCCTTGACAAATATGTACTTTTAACGAAAACTCGATACAAGGGGACTTTTGTCCCATTTGAAGAAATTTTGGTGGAATCAAACAAAAGACCGCTTCATTCCACTCTGCAACCTATTTGACTTATCCACGAAATTAAAAAAGGACAAGCAACCATGCAAAAACGTATTGATGAAATCCAAAGCAAATACCGCGAATGGTGTCATCTACTACCGCAATTGGAAGAAGACATCCGGCGTTGGAAACATGCCGTCGCTTTGATTCGCGATATGGACAATTTTTATACCCACGAATATCAGGCATGCCATCAGGCCATTGAGGACGGGGCAGAACTGGATTTGAGTACAGAAGGCGAATACAGTATTATGAGTGAAGATGCGTTATGGAACGCGCTGGGCGAATTCCATCAATTAGCCTGGCTATATTTGCGCTCCAGCGTCGATGTCTTGGACAGATATACGCAAGAAGATTAATGAACGAAGAGGTCGTCTGAAATACCATCACAAAGCATTTCAGACGACCTTTTCATTCAAAAGGCTTTTCCGTATTTACTTCAATCTGCCGTGTATTCTTCCAAGCCGCAACACAGGCCTCATAATTTGCCAACGACAAACTTACCGTCAATCGGCAATCCAACTGTAAATCCTGTTGCAATATATCCGCCTGATATTGTTTGGCAATGCGTATCGCTTCATTCAAAAACGGATATTCACATTTCAGCCAAACGGTTTTTTCAATATTCTTTTCAACTACTTCCGCAACTGCCAACGCCTGAGCCGTTGCCTCTTTATACGCATGTATCAGGCCGGGAACACCTAATAAAGTACCGCCGAAATAGCGGACGACCACGACCAAAACATCGGTTACGCCCACCGAATCAATCTGCCCTAAAATCGGCCGACCCGCACTTCCTGACGGTTCTCCATCATCGTTGGCACGGAATTGCATACCATCTACGCCCAAACGATAGGCATAGCACCAATGCCGCGCTTTATGATGTTCTTCCTTTAACGGATCGAGATATTTTTTCACATCAGCCAACGTCCGAATCGGATAGGCAAATGCAATAAAACGGCTGCCTTTATCTTTAAACTCAGCCTGCGTCGGGGAAGTAATGGTTTTATAAGTCGTAATCATGCTGAAATGTTTTCAGACGACCTCATTAACAACAAGGTCGTCTGAACGTTTCACGTGAAACATCAATTTTTCAATGCTTCTGTTAATTGCGGGACGATTTCAAATAAATCGCCAACCAATCCGTAATCGGCCACATTGAAAATCGGCGCATCGGCATCTTTGTTGATTGCGACAATGACTTTGCTGTCTTGCATACCGGCAACGTGTTGAATCGCACCTGAAATACCGATTGCAAAATAGAGTTGCGGCGCAACCACTTTACCGGTTTGTCCGACTTGCACGTCATTCGGCGCATATTCGGCATCAACTGCCGCACGGGATGCACCGATTGCAGCGCCTAAAACATCCGCCAACGGTGTCAGCACTTCATTGAATTTTTCCGCACTACCCAGCGCACGGCCACCAGAGACAATGACTTTTGCCTGAGTCAGCTCAGGACGATCGGAATGGGAGAGCTGACGATTCACAAAACGGCTCAGGTTTTGAGCAGGGGTCGCTTCAACATTAACCGCCTCAGCATGACCACCTTGCGCTAGAGCTGCGTCAAAAGCTGTTGCACGGAAGGTCAGCACCAATTTTTCTGAATCGGCTTGCACGGTTTCAAATGCATTACCCGCATAAATCGGACGCACAAAAGTCGTGTTATCCACAATCTCAGTCAAATCAGAAATTTGCGGGACGTCTAATAAAGCGGCTACGCAGGGCAGAAGGTTTTTACCGAATGTGGTTGCCGTTGCTGCAACATAGCGGTAATCCGCTGCCAATTTGACAACCAGCGGAGCCAGTTCTTCAGCCAAACCTTCGGCATAATGGGCAGCATCCGCAACCAAAACTTTTTCCACACCCGCAACTTGTTTCGCGGATTCCACTACGGCCGATGCGCCGTTTCCGGCAACCAATAAATCGACTTTGCCCAGTTTGGCGGCAGCGGTAACGGCATGCAAAGTGGCAGGATTCAACTGTTTGTTGTCGTGTTCAGCAATAATCAATACGCTCATTTCAGTCTCCTCAAATCACTTTGGCTTCGTTTTTCAATTTTTCAACCAATTCGGCAACGCTTGCTACTTTTACGCCTGCCTGACGCGCTTTAGGTTCGGCAAATTTCACCGTTTTCAGACGAGGTGAAATATCCGCAACCAAATCAGCAGGAGCCAGTTTTTCCAAAGGTTTTTTCTTTGCCGTCATAATATTGGGGAGTTTGACAAAGCGCGGCTCGTTCAAACGCAAATCCGCGCTGATAACAGCAGGCAGTTTCAATGCGATGGTTTCTTCGCCACCATCGATTTCCCGCACAATCTGCACTTCGTCGCCTTCAATTTGTACTTTGGACGCGAACGTACCTTGCGCCGCATTCAGCAAAGCAGCCAGCATTTGCGCCACTTGGTTGGCATCGTCATCAATCGCCTGTTTGCCCAAAAAGAAAATCTGCGGATTTTCTTTGTCCGCAACGGCTTTCAGCAACTTGGCAACTGCCAGCGGCTCCAATTTCGCATCGGTTTCAACATGAATTGCACGGTCGGCACCCATCGCCAAAGCTGTACGCAACGTTTCTTCGCATTTCTTTTCGCCCAAAGAAACCGCTACGATCTCGCTTACTTTTCCGGCTTCTTTCAAACGGACGGCTTCTTCCACAGCGATTTCGTCAAACGGATTCATCGACATTTTGACATTGCCGATATCCACATCCGAACCATCGGCTTTTACACGAACTTTGACGTTGTAGTCCACTACGCGCTTTACTGCGACCAGTGCTTTCATTGAATTCTCCTAAAAAGAACGTTGCTTTCACCATCCAGCGAAACCAAACCTTCTTCTCTATAAAATCAAATCCGTTTTTTCTTAAAAACGAATTCATTCAGAAATCTTTCAGATAATGATTGCCGATTATACCATTTTTAAAGCATTTACTCAGGCTGAAGGATATACATTCCTGTACTCAACAAACTGGAAAATGTCATGCCGCTATATCAGTTTCAGACGACCTTTGAGCCTTCATCAGCAGCCACACAATCCATCAACGTTTGATAAACCAAATCTGCAGTCGGAATTTGCCCGATATTGCCCAAATTTTTTGCAACAGCCGAAACTTGAACGCCTGTTTTAATCGGATCAGTATCGGTATAAATACCGACCACAGGTTTTTCCAAAGCATTTGCCAAATGCAGCAAACCGGTATCCACACCGACAATTCCGACCGCGTGTTTCAGCAGATACGCCGCCTGCAATAAATTCATTTTGTCGCATACAATGGCAAAAGGCAGTCCGTCTGCAATCTGTTCGGCACGCGCTTTTTCAGCTTCATTTCCCCATGGCAGGTAAACGTTGCATTGTTGTTCTTCATTCAGCTTTTGCAGCAACGCCCGCCAGTTTTCCACAGGCCATAACTTACTGTCCCGGCTGGTCGCGTGCAAAGCCACATAATACGGCTGCTCTAAATTTTTCAGACGACCTGCTTCGGGAACGGTCAAACCGAATACCTGCGTTTCCGGCATTGCATATCCAAATACTTGAGCGAACAGCTCACGGTTGCGCCAAACGGCATTTTTTCCTTTCGGTACAGCGTATGTTTTCGCGTACGCCAACGCAGCCAATCCCTCGCGCGCGCTGTTTTTATCCAAACCATAAATAGGGGATTTTGCCATTTTGGCGAAACACGCGCTTTTAATCAGACCTTGACTGTCCAATACAAAATCAAATGCTTCCTGCCGCAAAGTCTGTTTCAGACGACCTATTTCCCGCCAAGTTTCAGCTTGAAAAAGATGTTTTCGCCATTGCCGCCATTTCATCACATGGATTTTTTTCACAAACGGATGCAGGCGCGCAATATCTGCAAATCCGGCTTCACACAGCCAATGGAGTTCCACATCAGGGCATTGTCGCGCCAAATCTTCGATTGCGGGCAAAGTGTGAATTAAATCGCCCATACTGGACAAGCGGACAAGCAAAATTTTCATATTTAGAAAGGGGGTTTCACGTGAAACAATTTTAACTTATTGATTATTAATATATTTTTTAATTTCTTCAGCGTTTTTTAAGATAATTGCACCGGCAGAACGCATTTCCTGCCATGCCGTTTTGATGGTATCCGGCGCAATACCCCGACAAGCCGCTTCATTAACGATAACCTGCCAATTGCCGCCTTTGAGTAACTGAAAAACCGTTGTTTTAACACAATAATCCGTAGCCAACCCGCCGACAATGACCGTATCCGTATTTTGACAACGCAGCCATTCAATCAGCCCTGTGCTCAGTTTTTCCTCAATATCGTGAAAACACGCACCATAAGGATGCAATTCAGGATCAACGCCTTTCCAAACGCAATAATCGTATTCCTTGGCAGAAGGCAGTCCGTCCAACAATTCATAGCCGCGAGTACCGACCATCGCATGAGCCACCCAAGTCAAATCCGCATCGGGCAAACCTGTCGGCTTTAACATATCAACAGGGTTATCCACAAGCCATTTCGCTGCCGCATGATGCGCATCTTTCGTCATCACGCGCAAATCCGCCAAAGCGGCTTGGGCATTCAACTCTTCGACAATCAAATGCCCCTCGTTTACAGGCAGCTCTTTAGGACACAAAGGCGTAAAAGTTTTTTGTGCATCAACATCAATGGAAACAATCATCTCATCATTTCAAAGCGATTAAAATGCCCTGTATTATAACAAATTACTTCCCAAAAGCGGTAAAACCGGCTGTGATAAGATAACGTTTTTCCGAAAAACTTGTCCACAATCCTCATGACTTACACCATCGCCCCCATCGCCACCGCCCGCTCTCCCTACAAACAGAAATTCGGCGTCGCCCGTCAGCCCGGATTGGTTCCCGCCGCAGAGGTCTGCATCGAGCTGAATCCCGAATTTACCGCAGACAGCGTACGCGGACTGGAACACTTCGATTATGTGTGGATAAGTTTTATCTTTCACGGCGTACTGGATGAAGGCTGGGCACAAATGGTACGCCCGCCACGGCTCGGCGGCAAACAAAAAATGGGCGTATTCGCCACACGCAGCCCCCACCGCCCCAATCACCTCGGACTATCGCTCTTAAAACTCGAACGCATCGAAACCGGCAAACCCGTCCGCCTCTATTGCAGCGGCGCAGACCTGCTGGACGGCACACCGATTATCGACATCAAACCCTACATCCCCTTTGTCGAATCCAAACCCGACGCCTCATCCGGCTTCGTCAGCGGCAAACCCGAAGAGCTTGAAGTCGTATGGCTGGAAAACATCGGCGCGGAAAATTTATCTGCCAGCACCCAAAACCTGATCAGCCAAAGCATTGCCCAAGATCCGCGCCCCGCCTATCAGAATATTCCCGAACGGATTTACGTCATGAATATTGCGGATTATGAAGTCAGGTTTCAAATCGAGGAAAATCGTGCGACGGTTATCGGGATAAACGTTGTTTAAATTTTTATAGTGGATTAACTTTAAACCAGTACGGCGTTGCCTCGCCTTAGCTCAAAGAGAACGATTCTCTAAGGTGCTGAAGCACCAAGTGAATCGGTTCCTTACTATCTGTACTGTCTGCGGCTTCGTCGCCTTGTCCTGATTTAAAAGTTAATCCACTATAAATACCCCCTTTGAAAAAACAGGTCGTCTGAAAAAACACCCCCATCCTGCACCCCATCTTCCCCAAACTGCCTGAAATACAGCTAAAAATCCGTTTTCCCCACTTGCCAAGCCTGTTAAATTTTTTTACGATACAGCCATAGATTGTAAACAAAGGCCACAAGCCGACTGTTTTTTCAGACGACATTACCCCTGTCAGACCTCATTTCTATAACCGTAAGCCGCCAAGCGGCTGTTTTCATACCACATCAAAGCAAGAGGTATCAACGTGTCTGATTCCAAAACAAACGAACGCGCGACGTTTAGCAACCGCCGCGCGTTTATGGTTGCCGCCATCGGCTCTGCCGTCGGCCTGGGCAACATTTGGCGCTTCCCCTACATCGCCTTCGAAAACGGCGGCGGTGCGTTCCTCCTACCCTATCTGGTCGCACTCTTGACTGCGGGTATCCCGCTGCTGCTGATCGACTACGCCATCGGCCACCGCTACCGCGGCTCGCCCCCGCTGGCTTTCCGCCGCCTCGGCCGCTGGTTCGAGCCTGTGGGCTGGTGGAACGTCATGGCCAATATCATCATCTGTATCTACTACGCAGTCATCATCGGCTGGTCGGCAAGCTATGCGTATTACTCGCTGAACGCCGCATGGGGTGCAGATCCGCAGGCATTTTTCTTTAAAGACTTTTTGAACATGGCAGGTCCTGAAGCCTTAGGCTTGGATTTTGTCGGCAAAGTCGTCGGCCCACTGATCGGCGTATGGCTGTTTACCTGCATCATCATGGCTTTGGGCGTACAAAAAGGCGTGGCAGGCGCATCGTCGTTCTTCATGCCGCTGCTTTTGATCATGTTCATCATCATGGTCGGCATCTCGCTGACGCTGCCGGGCGCGGCCAAGGGCTTGGACGCGCTGTTTACGCCCGACTGGTCGAAACTTTCCGATCCCAAAGTCTGGGTCGCCGCATACGGTCAGATTTTCTTCTCGCTCTCCATCTGCTTCGGCATCATGGTGACTTACTCTTCCTACCTGAAGAAAAAAACCGACTTGGGCGGTACCGGCTTGGTTGTCGGCTTTGCCAACAGCAGCTTTGAATTGCTCGCTGGCATCGGCGTATTCGCCGCGTTGGGCTTTATGGCACAAGCCAATGGACAAGCCGTCAGTCAAGTTGCTTCCAGCGGCATCGGTTTGGCTTTCATCGCCTTCCCGACCATCATCAACCAAGCTCCGATGGGTGCGCTGATCGGCGTATTGTTCTTCGGTTCGCTGGTATTCGCAGGCATTACCTCGATGATTTCCATTGTCGAAGTCATCGTTGCCGCCATTCAGGACAAATTGAACATCGGCCGCGTCAACGCTACCCTGCTTGTCTGCATTCCGATGGGCATTATCTCCACCCTGCTCTTCGGCACGACCACCGGCCTGCCCGTTTTGGACGTATTGGACAAATTCGTCAACACCTACGGCATCGTCGCCGCCGGCTTCGTCTATGTTTTGGCCATCATCGCCCTGCGCAAACTGCCCGAACTGCGCAACCACCTGAACGCGCTCTCCTCCGTCCGCGTCGGTGCGATTTGGACTGCCAGCGTCATCTTTACCGTTGCCATGCTCGGCTATATGTTGTACCAAGACACAATCGGCCTGCTTAAAGAAAACTACTCGAAATATCCCAGCGATTTCCTCAATATCTTCGGCTGGGGCATGTCGATCGGTCTGATTGTCATCTCCGTGGTGCTGTCGCTTCTGCCTTGGAAGCATGGTCAAAACTTCAACGTCAAAGACGAACACGAACATGAACAAGGAGACAAAGAATGAGTACCTCAGCCATCGTCATGATGATTATCGCACTCGTCGTCATTTGGGGCGGATTCATTCTGTCCGTATGGCGGCTGCCTGAAGAATAGGCTTTTTTCCAACAAGTGTTGCAGACACCGCACAGGTCGTCTGAAACCCAAACGCCCCGAAACCGCATTGCGGCTTCGGGGCGTTTTATTGCCGCCAAATCCAAGACAGACCAAGCTTTCCGTCTATCAGCCGAGTAACCGTACCGAACAAAAGCAACATTTGTTTACGCTAATTTTCCACAGGCGGGCGAAGGTAAACAAAGGGCTGATTATAATGAAAATATAGTGGATTAAAATTGCAATGATACGGCGTTGCCAACGCCCTTATGTACTA
>CAJZEA010000007.1:0-21374 GCA_915066515.1 uncultured Neisseria sp.
CTTCAGCACCTTAGAGAATCGTTCTCTTTGAGCTAAGGCGAGGCAACGCCGTACTAGTTTAAAGTTAATCCACTATAAAACAGGTCGTCTGAAAACGTATTCAGCTTTCAGACGACCTGTTTGATGTTAGAATGATTGCTTGTATTTATGAATGAATCACAAGGGGCTTGTCGATATGTCCTTATCCATTGACGAACAGCTTTTGCCGCACCGCAATGCCATCGATGAAATCGATGCCGAGATTTTGCGCCTGTTGAACGAGCGCGCAGGCCATGCGCACGCCATCGGAGAATTGAAAGGAACGGGCGCGGTGTACCGCCCTGAGCGCGAAGTGGCGGTATTGAGGCGGATTCAGAGTTTGAACCAAGGCCCGCTGCCTGACGAGTCCATCGCAAGACTGTTTCGCGAAGTGATGAGCGAATGCTTGGCGTTGGAGCGTCCGCTGACGATTGCCTACCTCGGTCCACAGGGAACGTTTACCCAGCAGGCAGCCATTAAACATTTCGGCCATGCCGCCCATACCGCCGCATTTCAAACCATAGACCAATGTTTCCGCCAAGTCGAAACGCGGCAGGCGGATTATTTGGTTGCGCCGGTTGAAAACTCGACCGAAGGTTCGGTCGGCCGTACCTTAGATTTATTGGCGGTAACCGCATTGAAAGCCTGCGGCGAAGTCATTGTCCGCATCCATCACAACCTTTTGCGTAAAGGTACGCACGAATTGGGCGGCATCACAAAAGTCATCGCACACGCCCAAGCGCTGGCGCAATGCAACGACTGGCTCGGACGCAACCTGCCCAACGCCGAACGCATCGCCGTTTCCAGCAACGGAGAAGCGGCAAGGCTGGTGGCAGAATCAGACGACCCCAGTATCGCCGCCATCGCAGGGCGTACCGCAGCCGATATTTATCATTTGAACTATGTCGCCGAGTGTATCGAAGACGAGCCGAACAATACAACGCGCTTTTTGGTCATGGGGCATCAAGATACAGGCAGCAGCGGCAAAGACAAAACCTCGCTGGCAGTCTCCGCGCCCAACCGCGCCGGCGCCGTCGCCGCGCTGTTGCAGCCGTTTACCGAATCGGGCATTTCAATGACCAAGTTCGAAAGCCGTCCGAGCAAATCCGCGTTGTGGGAATACCTGTTCTTCATCGACATCGAAGGGCATCAAAACGACGAAAAAGTCCAAAATGCACTGCGGCTCTTGAGCGAACGCGCATCGTTTGTCAAAGTCATCGGTTCCTATCCGGCAGCCGTTTTGTGATGTAACGGAAATAAAGAAGGTCGTCTGAACATTCAGACGACCTTTTTTGCTAAACAAGGGTCGTCTGAAATATTGAACACGTTTTTTCAAAATCAATCAGACTTCGGTATGGATGCCGCGCTTTTTAAAGGATGCTTTTACACGCTTATGCCGGTCTTTGATAAACAGCGGCGCAGTTCTTTTGAACAGCAGGCATAAGATAAAGACGGGCACAAAGCCGATTTTTTATAAAATGCCGTCTGAAATTTCAGACGGCATTTGGTCTATTAATATTTAGGCAAAGCGCAACCTTCCGGAGTGGTAATTCTGCACTGTGTTACACCTGCGGTTGTATGGCATTGATTTAATGCATTAGCTTCGGCACGACCAAGATCATCTACTCCATAGAAAGTTTTCCATTTGCCTTTATATCTGCCTTGTGCAACTGCAAGACAGCCGTTTCTAACCCATTTTGCAACTACACATGGAGCATTGCTCCCTCCTTGCTCACAGGTTTTGATGGCTTGTCTTTTGGCTGCCTCAAGTGAATCCATATCCATTGCACCACCTGAAATACCCGTTTTAGGATTGATTGCCCATGCTAAATATTTTGAAGGGACATCGATGTTTACAACCTTTGTTTGACTTTGGGTGGAGCCGCTATTGGAAGATTGGGGGCTGCCAACGTTATATAAAATCTGCCGACCCGAGCTGTCGATAATGCGACAGGTCCCTGTCGCTGGCTGGTATTCTCCAGCACAACCGTTTGCATAAACATTAAGGCTAGTCAGTCCTAACAATACAAAAAATAATTTTTTCATTACAATTCCAATCTTTTGTTTTTTAAAAATTTTAATATTTAAATGTAGAAATACTAGGATGGCTTACTTCCTTTGCCGGGTTGTTTCATGGTGTCTGCGATCACTGTCTGACTGCTACCTGTTGTCCATGAAGTATTATATTACTTATTCAATTTGCTGCGTTT
Organism: uncultured Neisseria sp.; assembly: GCA_915066515.1. Lineage (GTDB taxonomy): Bacteria > Pseudomonadota > Gammaproteobacteria > Burkholderiales > Neisseriaceae > Neisseria. Next base: position 2,229 of record CAJZEA010000007.1, read on the forward strand.
TTTCAACATGACCATTCCATCGGACAGCCCACTCTTTCAATAAACAGTGGCGTTTTTCAAATGTCCGACGCAAAGTCGGCAATCCGATTAGCCGGTCAACCGTTTTTCCCAGCCCGAAAGTAAATTCCACCGTATCCGTCACACAGGTACGCCCTCCGGAAAATCTGAATTCATGTGTATGGCGGAAGGAGCGGTAAATCCCTTTCAGCATCAGGTCGGTAAACGATTGGTTCGGCTCAAGCGAAATGATTTCGGCGCGATGCCGCAACCAAATCCCGCAAACTCTGTATCTGAAATCCAAAATATCTCCCCGCGCCCAGTATTCCTTTTCCGACAGCCATTGCACGTCAAACGGAAACTGACAGGCAAATCCGTGTCGGGAAGTGCAGTAGCGGAATATCGGTTCGAGCGGCGCATCCAGTCGGACGCTGCGGGTGTAAGTCAGCATGATATCGACCGTTGTGGGCAAAGATGGGGATGTTGATAAGAGTGGTACGGTCGGTATCAGTTCATAAATTGCATTGAACGGCGTGATTTGGTGTTGATAATAGAATAAAGGTCGTCTGAAAATTTTCAGACGACCTTTATGATAAATCGCGGCAGCGGGTTCAAATTATTCTTGGCTGATGGGTTCGAAGCCCGGGCAGTCTTCATTATTTTTGGAATTGCTTGCCCAGAAGATGCCGTCGCTGTTGAGGTAAACGGAGCAGGTCTCGGTGGACTTGTATTCGTCTGTGGGTTTGGCTTCGAGGATGTATCTTGAGGAGGCGGAGTTTACGATTTTTTTATCGTTGTCGTCCGGGCCTTCGAAGTTGAAGATGGAGATATTGAAATATTGGTTTTGAACCAAGGGGGGCAAGGCGGGATTGCCTGCTTCGGCTTTTACGGTCGCATGCTGGGCGTAGTAACGCTCGAGGTTTTGGGCGTTGATCAGCAGCTCGGAGCGGACGCTTTCCAAGCGTGTTTTGCGGACGTAGCGTTGGTAAGAGGGATAGCCGATCGTCGCTAAAATCGCGATGATCAGGACGACAACGAGTAGCTCGGGGAGAGTAAAACCTTGTGATTTGTTTTTCATAGTAAGTGTCATTGTGTTGTTATATTTATCATGCCGGGTCGTCTGAAAGGTTCGGGGAGGCGGCCGTTGTTGGGTTTGATAGATGTTGAATTATAGTTCTTTTCTCTTGTTTTGAATGTTTGGATAAATATTGAGATTGGGAAAATATGTAAATACGTTGAAATATTCTGGAAAAGGGTTTTGATTATTTCTATTTAAAACAATAAGTTAAATTTTAGTTTGGTCGGTTATTGTCTTGGCTGGGGTGGATGTTTACAGTAAAATCTGCCCGTTTTCAGCGTTTTCGGCGGATAAGTGTTGGGATTATGCGACATGAGTCGGGTGCCGGATTGAACAGATGAAATGGATGAATCAGAAAGTCAGTTATGGCAAAAATCATTAATAAATGGACGGTTGGAATAACGGTTGCTGCGGTGCTTGGGGTTGCTGCGTGGTCTTATTTCCAGCCCGAACCGCAAACTTCTTACATCACGGAAACGGTCAAACGCGGCGACATCAGCCAGACGGTGTCCGCTACGGGCGAGATTTCGCCGTCGAATTTGGTGTCGGTGGGCGCGCAGGCTTCGGGGCAGATTAAGAAGCTGTACGTCAAGCTCGGACAGCAGGTTAAAAAGGGCGATTTGATTGCGGAAATCAATTCGACCACTCAGGTGAATACGCTGAATACGGAAAAATCCAAGCTGGAAACGTATCAGGCGAAATTGGTTTCCGCCGAAATCGCGCTGAACAGCGCGGAGAAGAAATACAAGCGCGAGGCGGCTTTGTGGAAGGAAAACGCGACGTCCAAAGAGGATTTGGAAAGCGCGCAGGATGCGTTGGCTGCGGCTAAGGCAAACGTTGCCGAGCTGAAGGCTTCCATTAAACAAACCAAAATTTCCATCAATACCGCCGAATCGGAATTGGGCTATACCCGCATTACCGCGACGATGGACGGTACGGTGGTAGCGATTCCGGTGGAAGAAGGGCAGACCGTGAACGCGGTGCAGTCCACGCCGACGATTATCCAGTTGGCGAATCTGGATACGATGTTGAACAAAATGCAGATTGCCGAAGGCGATATTACCAAGGTCAAAGCGGGGCAGGACATTTCGTTTACGATTTTGTCCGAACCGGATACGCCGATTAAGGCGAAGCTCGACAGCGTCGACCCGGGCTTGACTACGATGTCGCTGGGCAGCTACACCACCAGCACGGACACGACTTCCAATGCGATTTACTACTACGCCCGCGCTTTGGTGCCTAATCCCGACGGCAAACTTTCTATCGGTATGACGACGCAGAACACGATTGAAATCAACGGCGTGAAAAACGTTTTGCTCGTGCCGACGCTGACGATTAAAAAACACGACGGCAAATCGTTTGTCAGCGTTTTGGGCGCGGACGGTAAAGCTTCGGAACACGAGATTACGGTCGGTCTGAAAGACAGTATGAATACCGAAGTGAAAAGCGGTTTGAAAGAAGGCGACAAGGTAGTGATGTCGGAAATGAGCGCGGCGGAGCAGGCTGAAGCGGCGCAACGCGCCATGCAGGGCGGTCCGCCGAGATAAATAGGCAATAGGTCGTCTGAAAGTTTTGTTTCTGAGAAAAATCCCGCTTTCAGACGACCTTTCCACTCCACACATCATTATCGGTCGGAAACACTTATGAGCTTAATCGAATGTAAAAACATCAACCGCTACTTCGGCAGCGGCGCGAACCGCGTTCATGTCTTGAAAGATGTCAGCCTGTCGATAGAGAAGGGCGATTTCGTCGCCATTATCGGGCAGTCCGGTTCGGGCAAATCCACGCTGATGAACATCCTCGGCTGCTTGGATAGCGCGACTTCGGGTTCGTATCAAATCGACGGCATCGAAACCGCCAAAATGGAGCCGGACGAGCTGGCAGCATTGCGGCGCGAACGCTTCGGCTTTATTTTCCAACGCTACAACCTTTTGGGTTCGCTGACGGCGCGGGACAACGTCGCCCTGCCTGCCGTGTATATGGGCATGGGCGGCAAAGAGCGTTCGACGCGTGCGGAGAAGCTGTTGCAGGATTTGGGTTTGGAAGGCAAGGAAGGCAACAAGCCCAGCGAACTTTCCGGCGGCCAGCAGCAGCGCGTCTCCATCGCCCGCGCCCTGATGAACGGCGGCGAAATCATCTTCGCCGACGAACCGACCGGCGCGCTCGATACCGCCAGCGGCAAAAACGTAATCGAAATCATCCAAAAGCTGCATAAAGAAGGGCATACCGTGATTATGGTTACGCACGATCCCGGTATCGCCGCCATCGCCAACCGCATCATCGAAATCCGCGACGGCGAAATCATCTCCGACAGTTCAAAAAATCCCGAAATCCCCGAAAGCAAAATAGAACGCATCAAAGAAAAATCTTCGTGGCTGTTTTATTACGACCAATTCGTCGAGGCCTTCAAAATGTCGGTGCAGGCGATTATGGCGCACAAAATGCGCTCGCTCCTGACCATGCTCGGCATCATCATCGGCATCGCCTCGGTCGTATCCGTCGTCGCTTTGGGCAACGGTTCTGAGAAAAAAATCCTCGCAGACATCAGCGCGATGGGGACGAACACCATCAGCATCTTCCCCGGGCGCGGCTTCGGCGACAGGCGCAGCGGCAGGATTAAAACCCTGACCATTGACGACGCCAAAGTCATCGCCAAACAAAGCTACGTTGCTTCCGCCACGCCGCAAACCACCTCCGGCGGCACGCTGACTTACCGCAACACCGATTTGTCCGCCTCGCTTTACGGCGTGGGCGAACAATATTTCGACGTGCGAGGGCTGAAGCTGGAATCAGGCCGCCTGTTTGACGAGGGCGATGTAAAAGAAGACGCGCAAGTCGTCGTGATCGACCAAAACACCAAAGAAAAACTCTTTGGCACAGACGTCAATCCCTTGGGCAAAACCGTCCTCTTCAACAAACGCCCGCTGACCGTCATCGGCGTGATGCAAAAAGAAGAAAACTCCTTCGGCAACGCCGACGTATTGATGCTCTGGTCGCCCTATACGACCGTGATGCACCAAATTACCGGCGAGAGCCACACCAACTCGATTACCGTCAAAATCAAAGACGATGCCAACACCCAAGTCGCCGAAAAAGGGCTGACCGAGCTGCTCAAAACGCGGCATGGTACGGAAGACTTTTTCATGAACAACAGCGACAGCATCAAGCAGATGGTTGAAAGCACCACCGGCACGATGAAGCTGCTGATTTCCTCCATCGCCTTGATTTCATTGGTGGTCGGCGGTATCGGCGTGATGAACATCATGCTGGTGTCCGTAACCGAGCGCACCAAAGAAATCGGCGTGCGCATGGCGATTGGCGCGCGGCGCAACAACATCCTGCAACAATTCCTGATTGAAGCGGTCTTAATCTGTATTATTGGCGGCTTGGTCGGAGTAGGGCTGTCCACAGCCATCAGCCTCGTGTTCAACCAATTCGTCACCGAATTTCCGATGGAAATTTCCATCGGCTCCGTCATCGGCGCGGTCGTTTGTTCCACCGCCATCGGCGTAGCGTTCGGTTTTATGCCCGCCAACAAAGCCTCCAAGCTCAACCCGATTGATGCCTTGTCTAAGGATTAAGTTTTCAGACGACCTCCAAACCCCAAAGGTCGTCTGAAAACCCCGTTTGGCTATTGTTATCACAATGAACATACACACACCGAGGAAAACCGAATGATTACTCTGCATGTATTGGCACAATCCCGCGCCCTGCGCATCGTCTGGCTGCTCGAACTCATCGGCGCACCGTATCAAATCAAAACCTACGCGCGCCATCCCGAAACCCTGCTGGCACCCGACGAACTCAAAGCCGTACACCCGCTGGGCAAATCCCCCGTTATCGACGACGACGGATTCGTGCTCAACGAAAGTGGCGCGATTACCGACTACCTGATTCAAACCTACGGCGGCGGACGTTTCATGCCCGAACGTGGCAGCCAAGATTACTGGCATTATCAACGCTGGCTGCACTATGCCGAAGGTTCGCTGATGCCCTTGCTTTTGCTCGGGCTGGTGTTCCGCAAAATAGAAAACGCCTCCATGCCGTTTTTCATCAAACCCATCGCACGCAAAATCAGCGGCAACGTCAAAAACGGCTTTATCGAACCGCAAGCCTCCCTGCATCTTGCCTATGTCGAAAACGAATTAAACGGCAAAGACTGGCTGGTCAACAACCGGCTCAGCGGCGCCGACATCATGATGAGTTACCCGCTGCAAGCCGCCGCCGACCGCTTCGGATTGGCGGACTATCCCAACATCCGCGCCTATTTGCAGCGCATCGAAAACGACCCCGCCTATCAAACGGCGGTACAGAAAGCAGGCGGCCCGCTGCTGCGTTTGGATAAATAAGGTCGTCTGAAAAAGCAAAAGTCGGGTCAGAACCCGACGCAATACCGAACACACGATTCACACAATACATTGCGAAAACAGCCCGAGCGTCGTCCGAATCCGCAACATATAGTAGATTAACTAAATCAGGACAAGGCGAGGCAACGCCGTACTGGTTTAAAGTTAATCCACTATATTTCAGACGACCCCTCCCGAAACAGGCATCTTCAGCCTTCAATACAAGGAAACCTATGGACGTTTACGCAACATACACAGCCTATCCGCAAAGCGGCATCGAACAAATCAAAACTTCCTCCGGCACCCCCGCCGCCGTATCCGAATGCAGCGCAGGCAAACTATGGGACGCGCTGCATTTCATCCTGACCGGCAAAGGCTCGGACGATGCCGACGCGGAAAACCCGTTGAGCAAAGCCATTATCGGCAACATCCTGCGGCAGGACGAAGAAGCGGGCGAACACACCGGTTGGATCGACGATACCGAAACCGCCGAAGTAGCCCAAGCCCTGAACCAAGCCGACTTCGCCGCGCTGCTCGACGGCAAAACCGCAGCAGATTTTCAAAACAACCAAATCTACCCCGATATTTGGGGCGATGAAAAAGCCTTTGCCGAAACCCGCGCGGAATTGGCGCAGCGGTTTAAAGAACTCGCCGCGTTCTACCAAGCCGCCGCCGAACAGCATTGCGGCGTCGTGGTCAGGATTTCATGATTTCAGACGACCTTTTTGAATGGGAAGAGGTCGTCTGAAAAACGGATTCAACGGCGAAAGGTACATGAATAATTGATTTAATTGAATTTTATTGAAATGAATAATACGAATTACGTTTGTTTTTCCTGCCGCACCGCCGTGCGCCGTCCGAAACGCTATTTCCGCCCCCAAGACAGCAGTTCGCCCCGTTGTTCGCAGTGTTCCAAGCCATGTGTGGAGCTGTCGGATAGAATTCCGCTTCCGTCAAAACATAAAACCAAAGAATGGCAGAAGTTGCAGCAGGATTTGTGGCGGCAAAAGTTGCAAATATTGGAGAGACAGCAACGCTCTAGAGTCAGGTATAAGCATGAACTCGAACACGAAGCCGATCGGTTGGAGCGTAAACTGCAAGAGCCGATGCATCCGCAAACTGCCAAACAATTAAAACGTCTTCTGAAAAATTGTTTGAAGAACTTAGAAAAAGTCTGAAAAAAGTAGGTCGGATACTTGTATCCGACATAAATTCTACGCAGGCGGGAATGACGGCGGTGAAAGTAGCGTGGGCTTTGCCCGCGAAAACAAGTTGATCCATCCGATTGCTGGTTTTCAGACGACCTCCAAATCAAAGGCTGAAACATGAACCCCGACAAAGTACAACGAAGCAAGCTGAATACATTGACCGACCTGCCCAATGTCGGCAAAGCCGTGGCGGAGGATTTGGCTTTGCTCGGCATCACGCAGCCGCAGGATTTGGCGGGGCAGGACGCTTACGAAATGTACGACCGCCTGTGCAGCCTGACCACAACCCGACACGATCCCTGCATGATCGATATTTTCCTGTCGCTGGTTGATTTTATGCAGGGGAACGAACCGAAGCCGTGGTGGCATTTTACGGAACAGCGAAAAGCGTTTTTAGCTGGTAAATAAACGCAGCCGATGAGATTGTTCAGACGACCTCCCAACCTTTCAGGTCGTCTGAAACCTTAAACCGAAAGACACAACATGCAGACAAAACCTTTTTTTCAGACGGCATTATCCCTGTCGCTCGCCCTTGCCTTAAGCGCGTGTGCCGTCCACAGCACCGACAAAAACCTCACGCTCGAATCGACGGGGCAGGTCATGAGTGCGGCGGAAACCGCCGAACGTTACGACGTGAACGGCAACTGGTGGGAAATCTACCAAAGCCCGCAGCTCAACGCTCTGATGGCGCAGGCTTTGGAAAACAATATCGATTTGAAACAGGCGGCCATCAGCGTCAATAAAGCCCTATATCAGGCGAATATTTTGGGGGCGGATTTGGTGCCGTCGTTCAGCGGCTCGCTGGGTGCGTCCACATCCAAAAATCTGAAAACCGGCAGCCACGGCAACACCTTCAGCAGCCAGCTCGGCTTGAGCTACGAATTGGATTTGTGGCGCAAACTCAGTGCCACCGCCGACGCGCAAGTCTGGGAATATCAAGCCACGTGGCAGGATATGGCGAACACGCGCCTGACTTTGATCAACAATGTCGCCGACGCCTATTTCAACATCGCCTATCTCAACGAAGCCATTGAATTGGCGCAGAAATCCCTCAAGCAATATCAGGAAATCAACCGCATTGCCGATGCCAAGTTCCGCTACGGCAGAGCCGATTCCAGCCAGCCGACGCAGGCGAAACAATCGCTGTTGAGCGCGCAAAACAACCTGATTTCCCTGAAAAACAGCCTCGACACGCAAAAACAGGTTTTACGCAACCTGCTCAATCTCAAGCCGAACGAAGCCATCGCCGCCGACCCCGCGCAATACCGCCTGCTGCCCGTCAAAGGCGTGAACCTCGACGTACCGATTACCGTGTTGGCGAACCGCCCCGACCTGCGCGCCGCCGAATACCGCCTGCAATCCTCGCTCCAATCCGTCAAAGCGCAAAAACGCAGTTGGTATCCCTCGATTACATTGGGCGCGAGCTTGAGCACGTCGTCTGAAAAAGCCAAAAGCGCGTTCAATATCCCGCTCTTGGGCGGCTCCGCCACCATCAACCTGCCGTTCCTCAACTGGCAGACCATGAAATGGAAAGACAAAGCCGCCCAAGCCAATTTCGACAGTGCCAAACTCGACTTTGAAAAAGCCCTGACCACCGCGCTGAACGAAGTCAACACCAACTACCTCGCCTACCAAAACGCCCAAGCCGCGCTTAACAACCAAGAGCAGCGTTACGCCCTGGACAAGAAAAACAGCCGTTACTACCAAGTGCGCTACCAACACGGCAAAAACGAGCTGAAAGACTGGCTGGAAGCACTGAATACGGAATACAGTTCCGCCCAAAACGTGCTGAACCAGCGGTATGAGACGCTGAAATACGAAAACATGGTGTATAAAGCGATGGCGGGGCGTTATACGCCGAAGTAGGGCGTTTGGCTCGAGAGGTCGTCTGAAAACTGAGAAAAACGGTTTTCAGACGACCTTTTTGACGGCTTGTCGGAAACAAGCCGGTGTGCAGTAAAAACGTCGGTAATGTCCCGCCGCGGTTTAAATTTGCTGTAAAAATCGAAACGCCTCGGAAAAGCAAAGAATTTGAGTTTGGATATCGTTTTTTAGAAATTCGAATTTTATTGAAAATAGCTTGATAAACAAAAGGATATGTGCTTTTTGTGGAATTGTTGGATGCAATCGCGTATAATTTTGCGATTGTTTTATTCTGCAATTTCAGGCAGTGGATTGTCTGGGATGCTTATAGGAGCCCAATACCATGATGATATTATATTCAGGCATTACATGCCCGTTCAGCCAACGCTGTCGCTTCGTCCTGTACGAAAAAGGCATGGATTTTGAAATCAAAGACGTTGATATTTTCAATAAGCCCGAAGATCTTGCCGTAATGAATCCGTATAACCAAGTCCCCGTTTTGGTTGAACGTGATTTGATCCTCTATGAATCCAATATCATCAATGAATACATAGACGAACGCTTTCCCCATCCGCAACTGATGCCCGGCGACCCCGTCATGCGCGGCCGCGGACGATTGGTTTTGTTCCGCATGGAGAAAGAGCTGTTCAGCCTGGTGCATGTATTGGAAAACCCGAATTCCACCAATAAAGAAATGGCGAAAGCGCGCGAAGCCATCGGCAACGGTCTGACCATGCTCGCGCCTGCGTTCACCAAAAACAAATACATTCTCGGCGATGATTTCTCAATGATTGACGTGGCGTTGTCTCCTTTGTTGTGGCGTCTCGACCATTACGACATCAAACTCGGCAAATCCGCCGCACCATTGCTGAAATACGCCGAACGTATCTTCCAACGCGAAGCCTTTATCGAAGCCATGACCCCCGCTGAGAAGGCAATGCGCCGTTAAAGGTCGAAAGGATTCATCATGACGACATCTACCAAGCCTTATCTGATTCGCGCTTTGTACGAATGGTGTACGGACAACAATCAAACGCCGCACATTGTCGCATGGGTAAACGAACATACCCGCGTCCCCATGCAGTATGTTCGCGAAAACGAGATTGTCCTCAATATCGGACCGACTGCCAGCCATAATCTGAATATCGACAACGATTGGATCAGCTTTTCGGCCCGCTTTGGCGGCGTGGCGCACGATATTTGGATTCCGGTCGGACACGTTGTCAGCCTGTTTGCCCGAGAAAGCGGCGAAGGCATGGGATTTGAAGTCGAGCCCTATGAACCTTCCGATAAAGAACAACCGGAACAGGAAACTGAAAACAAACAAGAAACCGATACGCCGGCAAAATCCGGCAAGGTGTTGAAGTTTGTGAAATAGGTTGGAAATGTAAAAGGTCGTCTGAAATTAAGTTTTCAGACGACCTTTTTGTGTTCATCGGGAAAGGGGAGGAGTATTTCAAAAGTGTGCTCTAGTTTAGTAAGTTTAAACTTTCAAACGACCTCTCGGAGATTTCAGGTAAACATTGATTTAATCCGATATAATTTATTCCATTCAACACTTTTTATCCGATAGGAGAACCTCATGTACCGTCCTGCCGTCTGCTTCACATTGGGAGAAGCTGCTGCTACCACGGCCTATCAAAGCAAAATAGGCGGTACGCCCTACCTGCCAAAAAATGCCGAATATCCGTATCACGCCGAGAAAAAGCATCCGCTGACTCTGGTGGCACAAATCAACTTTGCCGAAGTGCCGCCGTTGCCCGGTTTCCCCGAGCGTGGCATCTTGCAAGTTTTTGTTGATGGGCTGGATTACGGCTTAGGCTACGACTTTGAAAATCTGTCGGAACAAGCCGGATGGCGCATTATGTACTATCCCGAATTATTGCCCGAGAGCGAATTGCAAACCGATTTTTCCGCTTATCAGGCAACCGATTCAGAATGTCTGCCGTTTTCTGGGGAGTTTCCGCTGATTTTTCAAGCGGCAAGCGAAGAGGAGGAAGATGCAGATTTCAATCAATCTCAAGGGCATAAAATCGGCGGTTCTCCGATTTTTCTTCAGGGCGACCCGTTTCTTGAGTGTGATGAAGACGCTGATTTTGACGATCCCGCTACCATCACTTGTTCTGATTGGCGCAAATACATCCTGCTGTTGCAATTAGACACTGATATCAATGAAAAAGACCGCTATACTGGAAAACTGATGTGGGGCGACTCCGGTGTGGCGAATTTCTTCATTACGCCCGAAGATTTGGCTAAACGCGATTTCAGCCGTGTGGCATTTGTGTTTGATTGTTGTTAAATGCCCGATCAGCCATCTTTTATAATGCTCCCAAACAAAAAGGTCGTCTGAAATTAAGTTTTCAGACGACCTTTTTGTGTGTCAAACCGCTGTTAGGAAACAACTTCGCCTTGGGTGCGTTGTTTGTCGATGCTGCGGTTGATGTGCCATTGTTGGGCGATGGTCAGGAGGTTGTTGACTACCCAGTACAATACCAGACCGGCAGGGAAGAAGAAGAACATGGCTGAGAAAATTAGCGGCATGACTTTCATCATTTTTGCCTGCATCGGGTCGGTCGGCGGCGGGTTGAGGAATGTTTGGGCAAACATGGTTACCGCCATAATTACGGGCAGGATGTAGTAGGGGTCGGAGCGGCTAAGGTCGGTAATCCAGCCCAGCCAAGGTGCCTGACGCAATTCTACGGAGGCGAACAATGCCCAGTACAAGCCGATGAAGACGGGGATTTGCAACAGCATGGGCAGGCAGCCGCCCAGCGGGTTGATTTTTTCGTCTTTGTAAAGCTGCATCATGGCTTGCTGTTGCGCCATACGGTCGTCGCCGTATTTTTCTTTGATGGCTTGCAGTTTGGGCGCGGCGGCGCGCATTTTTGCCATAGAGCGGTAGGATGCGTTGGTTAGCGGGTAGAGTACGGCTTTGACGATAATGGTCAAAACGATGATTGCCCAGCCCCAGTTGCCGATAATGTTGTGCAGTTGGTTCAGGAGCCAGAAGAGGGGGGAGGCGAACCAGTGTACTTTGCCGTAGTCTTTTGCCAGTTGCAGGTTGTCGGCGATATTGGCGATGACGGATGTGGTCTGCGGGCCGGCGTAGAGGTTGATGGAGGCTTCGGATTTCGCGCCGTTTTGGATGGCGGCAAGGGGAACGCTGACGCTGGTGCTGTACAGGTTGTCGTTGCGGCGTTTGATGTCGATACGGCAGTCGCCTGCGGCGCAAACGCTTTGTCCGCCTTTGGGTTGGAGAATCCAAGTGGACATGAAGTGGTGTTCAATCATGCCGAGCCAGCCGGTTTGGGTTTTGCGGGCGTATTCGGCTTCGTTTTTGCCTGATTTGGCATCGTCGTCCAAGTCGGAGAAGCTGACTTTTTGGAATTTGCCTTCGGGGGTGTAAACCACCGGGCCGACGAAAGAGCGGGTAAAGTAGCCTTGACCTTCGGGTTCGCTGCGGTCGCGTACGATGCGGTAGTCCGCGTTCAGGTTGGCGGGCTTGCCGCTGGTGTTGGTGATGTCGAAACGGACGTTGACGAGGTAGCTGTCTTTGGTAAAGGTATAGACTTTGTCGATTTTCAGTCCGTTTGTTTCAGGCGCGTTCAGGCGGACTTCAACTTTGTCGCCGTTGAGGCTGTATTGTTTTTGCGCTGCGGTAAAGTTGACGCCTTTCAGGATGTTGTTGCCTTGTGCATCCAAAAGCTCGGACTGGGCAACGTAGGTGTATTCTTTGCTGTCGTTAAACAGGGTGAAGGGTTTGTTTTCGTCGCCATTTGCTTTGTATTTGAGCAGGGTCATTTGACGCAGGTCGCCGCTTTTTTCGTCGATGACGGCTTTGACCGTATCGGTCGTTACGGTAATCGGCGTTGCGGGGGCGAGTGCGGCTTCAGCAGCAGCGGTTGCGGCGGTTTGCTGCTGTTGCTGCGCGGCTTGTTGTGCCGGATTGGGTTTGGGGCTGGGGAAGAAATGTTCCCAGCCGGCAAAGATTGCCAGCGAAATGGCAAAAAATGCCACAAGTCTTTTAAAATCCATAAGAGATTCCTGGAATTGACGGGTATGTAATGGAGATGAAAACTGCTTCAGACGGCATTATATATAAACCGACGGGAAATTAAAGGAAATCAAGTTATCCGAATGATTCGAATTACGGGACGGGGTCGTGTCCGTGTCCGCCGAAGGGGTGGCAGCGGGCGATGCGTTTGAGGGCGAGCCAGCCGCCTTTGAATGCGCCGTATTTTTTGACTGCCTCGACCGCATATTGCGAACAGGTCGGGGTATAGCGGCAGCGCGGCGGTATCAGCGGGCTGACGGCGTATTGGTAAAAACGGATCAGCGCGAGGATGAATTTGGACAACAGGGTATTCATCAGCGTTTGCGCATGAGTTGCGCCAATTGGTTTCGGGCTTCGGTGGCATTTTGCCGGTTGAATGCCAGGCGGACGCGTACGACGAAATCATGTGGCGGCAGGCTGTTTTTGTTCAGTCTGAACCAATCGCGGATGACGCGCTTCATGTAGTTGCGTTCATGCGCACGTTTCGCTGTTTTTTTGCTGACGACCAAGCCGAGCCGCGGATGGTTTAATCCGTTGTCGGCAGATTGGGAAACTTGCAGCAAATCGCGGCTGCGCCGGTTTTTGAACGCAAAAACGGATGAAAAATCATCCGTTTTTAATAAGCGGTACTGCTTTCCGAAGCGGTAGTCCAAAATTACACTGCCAAGCGTTTGCGGCCTTTGGCGCGACGGGCTGCCAATACTGCGCGACCGCCGCGGGTTTTGGAGCGGACCAGGAAGCCGTGGGTACGTTTGCGTTTGGTAACGGAAGGTTGATAAGTGCGTTTCATGATGTTTCCTAAAAAATCGGTAGATAAATAAACCGTGAATTACACTCTAATTTTCTGCTTTTGTCAATCTCGGTTGAGTAAATGGATATGGCGCACGGGGTGATTCGGTTTGCGGATTTGCGCGGCGCTTTGTGGATAAAATTTCCGGCGGGTTGTGGATAAAGTTTGTCGGAGTGGGTATAATCGGCACTTCCTGTCCCTTTGTCGGGCGATAGGTCGTCTGAAAATGTTGGTGCGGATTTATCGTGATGATTTTCCGAAAATAATTTCATTGTATTTTCAGACGGCGTCCGGTTTGGCGGATAGGGTTTGTGCGGTATTTGCGACACTTTCTCCGTCGGGCTGAAACCGTATTTTCAAGGGCTGCAATTTCCGACGGTTTCTCTCCGTTTCTTTCCAACGATTTCCACGACTCGAGCTTATTCATGACGCTAGCAGAATTTTGGCCGCAGTGCCTCCGCCGACTTCACGATATTTTGCCTGCCGGGCAGTTCGCGCAATGGATTGCGCCCTTGACCGTAGGCGAGGAAAACGGCGTGTGGGTGGTTTACGGTAAAAACCAGTTTGCCTGCAATATGCTCAAAAGCCAGTTTGCCGCCAAAATCGAAGTGGTGCGTGCGGAATTGGCTCCGCAACAGGCGGCTTTTGCGTTTAAGGCGGGCGCGGGGCAGCATTATGAAATGGCGGAAAATGCGGGGGCGGTTGCGCCTGAACAAGCCGCGTTGACGGAAGAAATGCCGAAAGCGGACGCGCAAGAATCTTTTTCGGACGGGACGTCGTCTGAAAACTCAGACAAGCCCTCCGTTGCGAAAACAGCGGCGGATATTTTGGCGCAACGCATGAAAAACCTGCCGCACGAAAGCAAACAGCCTGCCGCCGCGCCCGCAGAATCCAAAGCCGTTGCCAAAGCCAAAACGGAAGCGCAACGCGATGCGGAAGAAGCGCGTTACGAACAGACTAATCTGTCGCGCGACTACACATTCGATACCTTGGTAGAAGGTAAGGGCAACCGCCTTGCCGCCGCCGCCGCCCAAGCCATTGCCGAGAATCCGGGGCAGGGCTACAACCCGTTTTTCCTGTACGGCAGCACGGGTTTGGGTAAAACCCACTTGGTGCAGGCCATCGGCAACGAACTGCTGAAAAACCGCCCTGACGCCAAAGTGCGCTATATGCATTCAGACGACTATATCCGCAGCTTTATGAAGGCGGTGCGCAACAATACTTATGATGTGTTCAAGCAGCAATACAAACAATACGACCTGCTGATTATCGACGACATCCAGTTCATCAAAGGCAAAGACCGTACGATGGAAGAATTCTTCTATTTGTACAACCATTTCCACAACGAGAAAAAACAGCTCATCCTCACTTGCGACGTGTTGCCTGCCAAAATCGAAGGTATGGACGACCGCCTCAAATCGCGTTTTTCATGGGGTTTGACTTTGGAACTCGAGCCGCCCGAGCTGGAAATGCGCGTGGCGATTTTGCAGAAAAAGGCAGAAGCGGCAGGCATCAGTATTGAAGACGAAGCCGCATTGTTTGTTGCCAACCTGATTCGTTCCAACGTGCGCGAACTGGAAGGCGCGTTCAACCGCGTCAGCGCCAGCAGCCGCTTCATGAACCGCCCCGTTATCGACATGGATTTGGCGCGTACGGCTTTGCAGGACATCATTGCCGAAAAACACAAAATCATTACCGCCGACACCATTATCGACGCGACTGCCAAATATTACCGTATTAAAATCAGCGATATACTCGGCAAAAAACGCACGCGCAACATTGCCCGTCCGCGTCAAGTCGCCATGAGCCTGACCAAAGAGCTGACCACCCTCAGCCTGCCGTCCATCGGCGACGCGTTCGGCGGACGCGACCACACGACCGTCATGCATGGCGTGAAAGCTGTCGCAAAACTGCGCGAAGAAGATCCCGAGTTGGCGCAAGATTACGAAAAACTCCTGATTCTGATTCAAAACTGAGCCAGAACCGGCTTTCAGACGACCCCTCTCTTAAAAGGTCGTCTGAAAACACAAATACACTTCGATTTTAACGGCGGCGAATCAACCATCGCGTCCGCCGAACCCGATTCAAAAACACCCGAAATAACCAATTCAAAAGGAATTGACCATGCTGATTTTACAAGCCGACCGCGACAGTCTGCTCAAGCCGCTGCAAGCCGTTACCGGTATCGTCGAACGCCGCCATACCCTGCCCATCCTCTCCAACGTCCTGCTCGAAAGCAAAGACGGTCAAACCAAACTCCTGGCGACCGACTTGGAAATCCAAATCAACACGGCCGGCCCGGAAAGTCAGGCAGGCGACTTCCGCATCACCACCAACGCCAAAAAATTCCAAGACATCCTGCGCGCCTTGCCCGACAGCGCCATCGTTTCGCTCGACTGGGCGGACAACCGCCTGACCCTGCGTGCAGGCAAATCACGCTTTGCCCTGCAAACCCTGCCTGCCGAAGATTTCCCGTTGATGAGCGTCGGCGAAGACATCAGCGCCGCGTTTTCCCTGTCGCAGGAGACTTTCAAAACCATGCTTTCGCAAGTCCAATACAGCATGGCAGTGCAAGACATCCGCTACTACCTCAACGGCTTGCTGATGCAGGTTGAAGGCAACCAACTGCGCCTCGTCGCCACCGACGGCCACCGCCTTGCCTACGCCGCCAGCCAAATCGAAGCCGAACTGCCCAAAACTGAAGTCATCCTGCCGCGCAAAACCGTTTTGGAACTCTTCAAACTGCTGAACAACCCGTCCGAACCCATCAGCGTCGAGCTGCTCAACAACCAAGTACGCTTCCAATGCAACGGCACGACCATCGTCAGCAAAGTCATCGACGGCAAATTCCCCGACTTCAACCGTGTCATCCCGCTGGACAACGACAAAATCTTCCTCGTTTCCCGTACCCAACTTTTGGGCGCGCTTGAACGTGCCGCTATCCTTGCCAACGAAAAATTCCGCGGCGCGCGCCTGTTCCTGCAACCCGGCCTCTTGAGCGTCGTGTGCAGCAACAACGAGCAGGAAGAAGCCCGCGAAGAACTCGAAATCGCCTACCAAGGCGGCGAACTCGAAGTCGGCTTCAACATCGGCTATCTGATGGATGTATTGCGCAACATCCATTCCGACGATATGCAGCTCGCCTTCGGCGATGCCAACCGCTCGACCTTGTTTACCGTACCGAACAACCCGAACTTCAAATACATCGTTATGCCGATGCGCATTTGATACAGCGGTTGTTTTGAAATGAATAAAAAGGTCGTCTGAATAATTGGAAAGTTTAAGGTTATGAATTTTTTTAGAAAAACCATCTTTTTTCTGGTTGTCTTATCGATCTTGGCTGCCTGCGGTTCGTTCGTCTCACAATATGTTTTAGGAATGGACCCTTGCGTTTTATGTATTTTGCAGCGCTTGTCGGTTTTGGCGGTCGGATTGGTGGCTTTGACGGCAGCCTTTTTCCGTCAGGCTTCTAAGATTGGCAGACTGTTCAGCGCCTTGTTGGTCAGTGTGCCTGCGGTTTATGGCGCGGGTGTTGCGGCCTATCAATTGTGGCTGCAAAGCCTGCCGCCGGGCAGTGCGCCGTCCTGCGGTGCGCCGTGGACTTTCCGTTTGAAGGATTGGCCGCTGTTTGACTGGTTTGAACCAATTGTGCGCGGCTTTGGCGATTGTGCCGTACCGGACTATCTGCTGGGTATTGCACTGCCGTATTGGAGCATCGCCTATTTTGGCTTTGTGATTGTATTGGTGTGGTTTGCCTGGTTCAAAACCAAATAGCCGCAAAGATGAAAAGGTCGTCTGAAACCGAAAATATGGTTTTCAGACGACCTTTGTTGTATTTGGTAACTATATGTTCCCGTTGTATAATCGCGGGTTTTCAATTCAATATAGTGGATTAACTTTAAATCAGGACAAGGTGACGAAGCCGCAGACAGTACAGATAGTACGGCAAGGCGAGGCAACGCCGTACTGGTTTAAAGTTAATCCACTATAATCAACCTCTTTTTCAGACGACCCCGCCATGCCCATCCTCGCTTGGAACACCCCGCCCGCCCCCGCCGAACTTGCCCGCGTGATCGAAACCCGTCCCGCGCCGCTGTATCTGGTTGCCTGTCTGACCGAAAACCGCATGCCCGATTTTCCTTTGTCCGATGCCCCGACCGAGTTGGAAGGCCGTCTGAAAACCCGTCTTGACCAAGCCCTGAAATGCCTTCAGTTCAACAGCGTCAACTTTCTGGAAAACCTGCTGCCCGACGTGCATATCTGGCTTGTCCCGCCACACTGCGCCGACAGCCTGCACGAACATTTCGACCCTATCGAATGGCAGACCGAAGCCGTACCGCAAGCCGCGCCCAAGCCCGTCAAACCTTGGTTCAGACGACCTCAAGCCACCACTCCGCCCGAACACGCACTGGTTATCGGCGCGGGCATAGCCGGCGCCGCGACCGCGCGCAAGCTGGTGGAACACGGCGTGCGCGTTACCGTTTTGGAAGCGGGCAAAGCGGCGCAAGGCGGCAGCGGCAACCGCCAAGGGCTGCTCTACGCCAAAATCTCGCCGCACGACACCGAGCAGACCGAACTGCTGCTGGCAGGCTACGGCTACACCCGCCGCCTGCTGCAAGACCTGTTGCCCGATTCCGACGCATGGGGCGGCGACGGCGTGTTGCACCTCAATTTCGACGAAGCCGAACGCAAACGCAATCAGGCATTGGGTTTGCAGCAACATCACGCCCATCTTTACCGCAGCGTCTCCGCCGACGAAGCCGCGCAAATTGCAGGCATAGACGTTTTTTCAGACGGCCTCTACTGGCCGCAGGGCGTATGGCTGAACCCGCCCGCCGTCGTCCGCGCCTTTCTGAATCATCCGCTGATTGCGTTGCACGAAGACACGCCCTTATCCACTACCGAATACGACGGCGCAAACTGGACGGCACACACGCCGCGCGGCAGCTTCAGCGCAAGCCACATCATTTACTGCATGGGCGCACACAGCCCAGACGCCGCCGACGCCAACGTCTCCGCCCTGCCTTTCCGCCAAATCCGCGGGCAAACCGGCGTAACGGCGGCAAGCGGTTTTTCCAAACGCCTGCGCTGCGCCCTATCCGGCGAAAGCTACATCAGCCCGAGCTGGCAAGGGCAACACTGCTACGGCGCAACCTTCGTTCTCAACAGCAACGACGACGCTTGGCACCCGCACGAAGAAACCGCCAACCGTGCCGCCCTGCAACAACTCAACCCGCCATTGGCGCAATCATTGTTTGAGCAAAACCCGCTTCGCTCGGTTTCAGACGACCCCTTTGCAAAACCGCAAGGACACGCCGCCCTGCGCTGCGACAGCCCCGATCATCTGCCCGTCGTCGGCGCACTCGGCGACATCGCCGCCATGCAGACCGCCTACGCCAAACTCGCGTTGGACAAAAACTACCGCCTCGACAACGTCCCCTGCCCCTACCTGCCGAACGCCTACATCAACACCGCCCACGGCACGCGCGGACTCGCCACCGCCCCCGTCTGCGCTGCCGCCATTGCTGCCGACATCCTCGGCATGCCCCAGCCCCTGTCCCAACGCCTGCGCACCGCCCTGCATCCAAACCGCGCCGTCATCCGCGCCATCGTGCGGCAGCAGCCTTTGCTTTGATGCGTAGGAGGTCGTCTGAAAAGCTGCCTGAGCACGCTGTCAATCGACCTCCGTTTCCACTATAATGTCGCATCCCATGCCCATACGGAACAGGCCGTCTTTTTTCAGACGACCTGTTTCTTTTATAGTGGATTAACTTTAAATCAGGACAAGGCGACGAAGCCGCAGACAGTAC
>CAJZEA010000008.1:0-20790 GCA_915066515.1 uncultured Neisseria sp.
AAAAACTGCACCTTGTGAGTTGGAGGGGATGTCCAACTTTTGGGGGGCAGTTCAGAACCGATTCACTTGGTGCTTCAGCACCTTAGAGAATCGTTCTCTTTGAGCTCTAAGGCAAGGCAACGCCGTACTGGTTTAAAGTTAATCCACTATAAAACAGATAAATGATTTTCAGGTTCATCGGTTGCTGTTCTTTGTTCAGCGGTACACAGTCACCCGCATCATCCTCGTTCAATTCAGCCGCCCATGCTCTTCCAAACAAAGCCGCCCACAAAGTCATTATTTTGGCAGTTTTTATAAAATTCTTCGAAGATGAGCTCATTGTATTGAACGTTGGATTAATCAAACCGTGTGGCTATACATAACTGTGTGTACGCGCCAAATCCGTTATCAGAAGGGGATTGTCAACACGCATTTTTTCGATCAGCTCTTGGCAGCGGGCGGTTGAAGGATCTTGCCACAGCCAATCCAGCTCGGATTGGGTCAGACCAACCATCTGCAGAAAATCAACTTTGCCATTCGGTGTGTCAATAGCAGGCAGTTTGGGATCAGGAACAAAAGCAATACCGACCAGAGCAGTTTCAGTATCGCTTCGAATGGGACTGTTGGCAGGGATAAAGTGGTAGGGTTCGAACCATTTTTTACTTTCAAAAACATAGCGGCCAAGGTTATTCATCAGGTTGATAGCCCAAAATGGTTCGTGTGGCGTGCCATATTCAGAATCGGGGTCAAGTTTGCAAGGTGTAATACGGAAGGTAAATTCGAAGCCCCACTTGCTGAATTCGGTATCAGCACTTTCCGGAGAAAAGTAAAGCTCGCTCATGCCGTAGGAGATGATGTGGCGGTGTGGTGTTTGTTCTTCGCAATCGTAGATGCTCGTGCCGTCCAGCGGATCTTCCCCGCCCATCCAGTATTTGATGATGCTGCCGTAGTGACGAGGTTCGGTGTCGCCGTAGAGTTTTTCAAGTTCGGCATCGATGGCGTCCCAGCCGACGGATTCGTCTTCGGAGAAGGTCTCGCGGTATTCTTGTTCTGTCATGTTTTATCCTTGTGTAACTCAGATTAAAATGGAGCTTAGAAAGTAGATTCAACGTGATTACAGGATGTTGCAAGCACTAGAATAGTCGGTTTTCCAGAGATACGCAGTAATCGAATCGACGCTGGGTAAAAATTTCGCGTGGGATATGCTTGGCATAGGCAAGATTGTAGGTATGCTGAGTGTAATAGGTATTATCAAATCCACAGCCGCGCCCATTGGTGCGAAGCTGCGCGGTTTGCCCGTCGGCTAAAACAAACAGGCGTCTGCGAGGTTTTCTTTCACCGCGTTGATCGGTGAAGTAAACAGTAAGGCGGTTGTCCTGCTGAATCAATCCGAAACCGTTATCCAACTCTGCGGGTAGGGTTTGCATTATGCTGAACTTGGGTTCATAGACTAAAAAAGTGACCGAACCATTGTCGGAATGAGATTCCTGATAATGTTGACTGTGGCAACCATATTCACACTCTAAAACAGCATCAGGCAAGGGCAGTAAACGCGGCAGGCGGTTGCGTATGGTGGCAAATGGCGCAGAGCGGCTGCGTTTTGTCCATTGTACAGAGACGGTTTGGAGAATAAACATGGGCTTTTTGTTTGAAGGGAAACGTGGTGGAGATTGCTGTGCTTTCAGAATGGACAAGGCTATCCCGCAAGGCTGCCGTCCAAAATATCCTGTTCGATTGAAGCGGTCAGTGTGATGCTGTGCCCGTCAAAAATCCAACCATCATCATCAAAGTGAAAATCTAAAAGACCCTGCTCCGACAAGGAAATACTGTCCAATTTCATCAGACGGTAAAAGCCGTCTTCGTCTATTTTTCCTGATAAAACCAGTCGCTCGGCAGTTTCTTTGCCAACGTACTCCGCCATGTCAGTAATCAGACTGCCAAAATCAGTTTCGTCGTAATCATCGTGTGGTGCAAACCAGTTTTGTGCCTTCGTATAAAAATGCTCTTTCAATGCTTTATGAATTGCAATATCCCAGCTTTCAACATGGGACACAATATCTTCCAGTATTTGCCATATATGTTCTACATCTGAATGGTCAAAGGCATCACGATAAATTATTGCTGTGATTTTGCGTCTGCCCCATGGTATGTTTCCCGTATAGGCTTCCCAATCTGATTCCCATTTAAATATACCAAACCGGGGATGTTTGAGGCTTTTCGGAATAGTCATAGGGATTCCTCGTCACGGTTATCAAGCCGCCTGAACCAGCTTTATTGCCGTTTTCAGGCGGCACACTACTTAAGCCAACTTCGCTCTAACCAATTCCTGCACCTGCGCGGGATTCGCTTTGCCTTTGCTGGCCTTCATCACTTGTCCCACAATCGCATTCAGGGCTTTTTCGTTGCCGGATTTAAATTGTTCCACGGCTTTGGCGTTGTTTGCCAGCACTTCGTCCACCATGGCTTCAATCGCGCCGGTATCGGTCATTTGCTGCAAGCCGTGTTTTTCAATGATTTCGGCAATGGTGGCTTCGGGTTCCGCCCACATGGCTTCGAAGGCTTTTTTCGCCAATTTGCTGCTTAAAGTACCGTCGGCGATTTTGCCTACCAGCGCGGCGAGGCGCGGGGCGGTAATCGGGCTGTCGGCGAGTTCCACGCCTTCTTTGTTCAGCGTGGCGGCGAGTTCGCCGTTCATCCAGTTGGCAGTCAGCTTGCCTTGTCCGCTGGCTTTGGCGGCTTCTTCAAAATAGGCAGCCTGCACGCGGCTGGCGGTGAGCAGGCGCGCGTCGTAGTCGCTCACGCCATAATCCGCCACGAAACGCGCCGCCATTTCTTTTGGCAGCTCGGGCATTTCTGCTTTGGCTTTTTGCAACCGGTCGTCTGAAATGATGACGGGCAGCAAATCGGGGTCGGGGAAGTAGCGGTAGTCATGCGCGTCTTCTTTCAAACGCATCACGCGGGTTTCGCCTTTTTCCGGGTCGAACAGCATAGTTGCCTGCTGTACTTTTCCGCCGTCTTCCAAAATCTCGATTTGCGCTTCTACTTCGTAATTAATCGCCTGCTCCAAGAAGCGGAAAGAATTGAGGTTTTTAATCTCGCGGCGCGTGCCGAATTCCGCTTGGCCTTTCGGGCGCACGGATACGTTGGCATCGACGCGGAACGAGCCTTCCGCCATATTGCCGTCGCAGATGTCTAGCCATGTTACCAAGCTGTGTAAGGCTTTGGCGTAGGCAACGGCTTCGGCGGCGGAGCGCATTTCGGGCTCGGATACGACTTCCAACAGCGGCGTGCCGGCACGGTTCAAGTCGATACCGGTTGCGCCATTCAAGCCTTCATGCACGGATTTGCCCGCATCTTCTTCCATGTGCGCGCGGGTTACGTTGATGGTTTTCACATCGTCGCCGACCACGATTTCCAGCTTGCCGTGTTCGACAATCGGCAAATCCAACTGGCTGATTTGATAGCCTTTTGGCAAGTCGGGGTAGAAGTAGTTTTTGCGGTCGAACACGTTTTTCTGGTTGATTTTCGCATCCAAAGCCAAGCCCAATTTGATGGCTTTTTCAACGACTTCGAGGTTCATCACCGGCAGCACGCCCGGCAGCGCGCATTCCACCACGCTGGCGTGCGCATTGGGTTCCGCACCGAATGCAGTCGATGCGCCGCTGAAGATTTTGGATTGGGTGTTTAATTGGACGTGGATTTCCAAGCCGATTACTGTTTCCCAGGTCATAAGGGGTTCTTTCTTTTGATGTCAATAATATAAAGTGGTCAGCCGTTTTCAGACGATCTGTTTGTTTTCCAAATGGCAAAGGTCGTCTGAAAACGTAGAGTCAAGTCTTCTGAAAGCAAGCCTGCATCTCGGCCGCCATGTTATCCAGCATTTGGTAACGTTTGCGGTACATCGAACGCTTTTTGCTTTCGATTTCCGCCAAGTCTTTTCGCGGCGGGATTTGCGGCAGATGCCAATAGCCGTCGCTTTCGAGCGTTGCGCCGTTCTCCTGCCAAAACAGATCGTAATTCATTTTGACCCGTTTTTTCAGCCGCCAGCGCAGTTTGACCTGATGCTCTTGGGCAATGCCAATAACGCCGCCCAACTTGAGCGATATCGAAAAATATTGCAGGGCGGTTACCATCAGTTGCTGCGGGCGCAGACCGTGGAGTTGTTTGGTCAGGCTGCGTACAAGGTCTTTAGCTTCTTCCCCTGCGGGGCCTTGGATGGAAGCGGCCAGCAATCTGCCGTCAACTAGGGCGAAGGTAGCCATGTAGAGACGTTTTCCTTCGCTATCGCGCAAGGATAGCGACCACATTCCTTCATCCACGCAATTATCGTTCCGGTTCAGCCATAAAGTCAGGCCGTCTGAAAGATGCGTCAGAACGACATGGAATTTGCGCGTCGTCATATTGGCGAGCGTTTCCTGCCCGAACAGTTTTTCGGCTGTCAGCAGGTCTTCTTTCATGACTTGCAGCCTGTGCCGTCTGTTGAAACGCTGGTCGACAAAGGCGTGTATCAACGGATAGGCATCTTGCGGCCGCCTTTGAAAAAAGGTACGGCGAGGCGCGGAGGCGTTGACAAATGTTTCAAAATCTTTGACTTGTCGCCGTGTAAACAATCTGCGTAAGGAGAATTTCAAATGCTGGATTTGAAATTTCGGTGCATCTTTATATACGGTCTTGAAATCTGGAAAAACAAACTGCTCCGGCATTATACCTTTCCCTCTGCGCAGGTATACACATCAGATTCCGCGCCAAATTCGGTCGGTGCGTCGCTGAATATTTTGGATTGTGTGTTGAACTGGACGTAAATTCTTAAGCTGATTACTGTTTCCCAAGGCATAGTTTAAGTTTCCTTAATACATAGAAACCTGCTTGCATTCAGGATGGCGATGATTGTTTAAAAAGCTTTTTACGCCAAATAGCCAGTAGCAATACATTCACAGCAGCCACAGCAGATACGAGGAACAGCCATTCGTAAGAATAAATAACATTAAATAATGTAACAAATGTTTGTTCCAGAGGATGCAACGTCAACTGTCCGTAATATGCCGCTTGATTGCGAGCCGGCATAATAAAACGCATGACTATGTAACCAAGGTTGATAAACAAACTCAAAGGTAGGCAGATAATGCTATTGAGTAATAAATATTTTCGCCAAAAATGCGGCGTTTTTGGACGTTTACGCCACAAAATGTACGTAACAAGTACAGAAAGGATGAGCCAGTACAGTAGAAATAACACAATGCTTGTAGATATTTCCAGCCCCGCTGTCTGCCATAGACCCCATAAGAATTGCCAAAATTTTGGGGAAAAGTAATCGTAATATTCCATTATTTTAGTAATTTTGTTAGTTTCAGACTGCTGGAAATTAGACGGTTTTCTTTTTTTAGATCATCTGAAAACAACAGCCTGAAATCTGGATTTTATTTTTGGATAATTTCTACTAATAAATTCTACTCCGGTGCTTTCGTGTGCCAATCACTCGCCAGTTGTACTTGATGCGCTGCGCCAAGAATTTTGGCTTCGGAGAAGTGGTTGCCGATAAATTGTACGCCGATGGGCAGTCCGCTGCTGCTGAAACCTGCGGGCAGGGTCAGGGCGGGCAATCCTGCCAGATTCACGGCGATGGTGTAGATGTCGGAAAGGTACATCTGCACGGGATCATGGATGTCGCTGCCGAGTTTCGGGGCGGCAGTGGGCGCAGTCGGGGCGAGGATGAAATCACATTGCGCGAAGGCCGTCTGAAAATCGTTGGCAACAAGGCGGCGCAGTTTTTGGGCTTTCAGATAATAGGCGTCGTAGTAGCCGTGCGACAACACATAAGTACCAATCATGATGCGGCGTTTGACTTCGCTGCCGAAGCCTTCGGCGCGGGTATTGCTGTACATTTCTTCAAGGTCGCCGAATTGGGCGGCGCGGTGGCCGTAGCGCACGCCGTCGTAGCGGGAAAGATTGGTGCTGGCTTCGGCGGAAGCGAGGACATAGTAAGCGGGGATGGACAGGGCGGTTTGCGGCAGGGAAACTTCAATGGTTTCCGCACCTTGTGCTTTTAAAAGGTTGATGACGCTTTGCAAAACAGCCTGCACATCGGCATCCGCGCCTTCACCAAAATATTCTTTAGGCAGACCGATTTTTATGCCTTTGAGCGGTTTGTCCAAGTCGCGGGTGTAGTCTTCTTTGCTGCGTTCCAAACTGGTGGAATCGCGCTCGTCGAAGCTCGCCATCGCATTGAGCAAAATCGCGCAGTCTTCGGCGGTTTGCGCCATCGGACCGGCTTGGTCGAAACTGGAAGCGTAGGCAACCATGCCGAAGCGGGAAACTGTGCCGTAGGTGGGTTTGATGCCGGTGATGCCGCAGTGTGAAGCAGGCTGGCGGATAGAACCGCCGGTGTCTGAACCGAGCGCGGCAGGAGCAAGACGTGCGGCAACAACGGCTGCGGAACCGCCGGACGAACCGCCTGGGACGTGCTCAAGATTCCACGGGTTTTTGGTCGCGCCGTAGAACGAGGTTTCGTTGGTCGAGCCCATGGCAAACTCGTCCATATTGGTACGACCGAGCGTTACCATACCTTCATTAAGCAGGTTTTGTACGACGGTAGCCGTGTAGGGGGAGACAAAGTTGTCCAACATTTTGGAGCTGCACGCGCTGCGCCAGCCTGTTTGGCAGAAAATGTCTTTGTAGGCGATGGGTACGCCGGTAAGCGCGGTGGCGTTGCCTTGAGCGATACGAGCATCGGCGGCACGGGCTTCGGCGAGGGTTTTGTCTTGGTCGAGAGTAATGTAGCCGTTGATTGCCGGGTTCTGCGCAGCAATGGCGGCGAGGTATTCGGTTGCCAGTTCGACGGCGGAGATTTGCTTGGATTGCAGCAGTTGGCTGGCTTGTTTGAGGGTGTATTGGGTCATAAGAGTCTTTTAGTTTAAATAAGCAGGATTTTAAAGGGTTTAATGGTGTAGGCTGATTTCAGGGTCGTCTGAAAATATCAACCTATCAATTTTTGGTAAGTATCCGGTTGGTTGAGCTGAGTGGTGGAACGGTAAAGCAGTGATTGTTCGTCATTTTCATCATAATCATCAATATAAAACGCAAACAGCAATATACCGTTTTCAGCACGATTGCCGAACAGACCTTCTTGGTCGCATTGTTGCAGTGCGGCTATCAGGGCGGTTTCGTATTCGGCACGTTTTTGCTGATAAGCATCATCATTTAGGTTCTCTATGCTGCGGTATGTAGCTTGGTAGAGCTCGTTTTGGTTTTCCAGCCAGTTTTCTGAAACGTTCTGAGGCTCGGTTTCACTGTCATAAAGGGTACATCTGCCATCCCAAATCGCCTGCAAAATGGTGCAATTTTCATATTCGTCTGCGTGTTCGACGGTAAAAGCAGCCAAATCCTGATAGGTAATGGCGGCATTGCCTGCGGCGAAAAAGTCGTCTACCAGATAGAAATAATATGCGGCAACTTCTTTACCTGCCTGTTCGGCCTGTTTCTTGATACGGTTGAAACATTGGTGGATGTGGCTAACGGCAACTGTGTGAAGGTGTTGTTGCTCGGTGGACATGGGATTCCTTTGCTTCGTACTTTTTGTCTATTCTATTCGTATGCGAAACAGAACTGTTTTGTAACCGTACTTGTTCTTTCAGACGACCTTCTTTTGGAAGGCTTAGTTTTTATCGGGCAAAATATTGGCATCTGACAATATTTGATTTAAGTGTTCAAATGCAGCCTGCCATGGGCTGTCAATATATGAAGAGTAGCCGTCGTCGTAGGTATTTGCCGTTATTTCCACGAGAAAACGGACTGTATTCAACAAAGCACGTTGTTGAGCAGCGTCGAGCAGCAGTTCATCGGTGTAATAGCTGTTCTCCAAGGCATAAGCCAATGTATCGGCAATCATACCGTCAGGGTCTTGTAATGCCCAAAGCAAGTAATATGGTAGGGCGAAATGCCTGCCTATACTATCCATAAATGTGATGGCAGAACAGGGATTAAAACGTGGGATTTCTCCTACGCGGTGTCCTTGAAAAAGGACATTTTCCCAATAATCCCGTTCATCTTCAGTACGATAGCGGCAACGTTCCGGATTATTGGTATCCATCCAGTCATCCACGCAGTCGGCTTCCAATATTCCAATTCCGTTCTTTAGTTGGGTATCGGCAAATGCGTGACAGACTTGCTCCGCGATTTCTTCGTATGTTTTGTTCTACTGTTGAGCATATTCACGCAGGTAGCCCAGTATCTTGATGATTCGCTTGGGAGACATTGTGCATACAGGCTTGGCACACTTATGTTTCATAGTTAGGTCGTTTGAAAATGGTTCGTCTGTGCAATAGCAAAACGTTGCAAGTCATCTGCCATTTGTTGGTTGATCTCAGACAGAGTACCAGCAAAACACCAACCGCGTAGCTGTGCCAATATGTCAAGTCTCTGCATGGCAAGTAGGGCAAGTTGCTGCAATTCAGGTTTCAGACGACCTGTAATTTTAATGCTGCCGAATGTAGTAGCAATAATCACTCTATCGGATTGGTAAACTTCGGTTTCCTGTTGTTTACACAGTTCTTCAATGCTTTTGGCAGTTTGGTCTGCTTGAGGCGGCAGGTAATCCATACCCCAATATTCACAAATCAATTTCTGAGGGAAAGCCAATATATCCAGATCGGTATTTTTGCGGAAGGCTTGTGCAAGCTCATACAACGCATCACTGCCTTCATCACTGCCAAACGGAGCCTCTTCGTCACCGCAGTCATAATAGAAATTATCGGTTAAGTATCGGACGAAGTGTGGATGCGAGGTTTTGCGATGTGGACCGAAATCTTCATTGTCAAAATAAAAGCGGTCGATGAAATTAAAATCGGGAGCAGGTTTGTAGCCTTTTTTGGTCTTTTGCGTAATGAGCTTGTCAGCAGCTTTTTGACACTCGACTTCATCGTCGTATTCGGTAATTTGGTAACGTCCGGTTGCACCAAGTTTGCCGAAATTGACCATGATGTCGCTACCATCGGAATCGATAATCCAAAATTTCTGGGACTTGTCGTCAGTATAAATGAAGGCTTGTTTCACAGAAATTCCTTTTCAGGTCGTCTGAAACTGCAAATATTTAAACTAGGTAAAATAACTTACATTTTTATTTTACGCGGCTACAAATGGTTTCCACCATTTTGTCACTGTGCATTGTTTCGCTGGAATCTTCCTTTTTCAGCTGCTCAATGGCTTCTTGCGGCATTTTGTCGGGACTATTGTAATTGTGAACGTCGATACGCTCTTCAAGTTGTCCGTTTTTGTCAAACAGGGCAATCGCGCTCATAACAGATTGCTTGGGTTCTTGGCAATGCACCCAGTCTAAAATCAGCATATGGGCATGTTTGCCTGAACCCGCAGATTGATGCCGTGTAATGGTTGAATACCAACCATTACCGAGATTTTTGATACTGTTCGGATAGAGTGATGCGCTGTATTTCCCATCAGGTGTTTCGTAGTCATACAAATGCACGGCTTGCTCGGAATGAACAACAGGCAATACAGAGGATTTAGGGTTGTTGTCATCCTTAGGCATAGCGTAGGCGTTAACCGTGAGTACGCCAAGTAATAATGTGGTCAAAAATTTATTCATTATTGGTTTTCCTAAAGGGTAAACTCCATCTATTCTTCAATTACCTGAGGCACGATATACAGGCGGTTGCGCACTTCAGGGGCGACGGCTTGATATTCGGCGGCATGGTCGGTTTCGGTAACTTTATCTTCGCGCAGGCGCAGGGCGGCTTCGTGGGGGTGTGCCATCGGCTCGACACCATCGGTATTCACGCTCTGCATCTTTTCGACCATGGCAAAAATGTCGTTCAATTCTGAGAGGGTTTTGCCTTTTTCTTCCTCGGTCAGCGAAAGGCGTGAGAGTTTGGCGATTTTTTCCACATCGGTTAAGCTTAAAGCCATAAAAAATCCTTGTCTGATAGCAAACGCCCCTTTATTGGGGTATCATTGCGTTCTTCTTCGATGAAACGAAGAATTATAACCGAAAACTACTCAAACGGCGTGTGATTTCGCCATACGTTTCATTACGGGGAGTGGGGAGGTCGTCTGAAAAGGCGTTGTTTCCATGTTTTTAATATTTTGAATAACAATTAAATAAAATCGGTGCTGGGCCGATATTCAGGTATTTTATGTTTCGTTTTTTATCCCGTTTTTTCTCAAACGATATCGCCATTGACTTGGGTACGGCGAACACGTTGATTTATGTGCGTGGTAAAGGCATTGTTTTGGACGAGCCGTCTGTGGTGGCGGTTCAATCGGGTACGGGCGGTAAAAGCAAGATTGTCGCCGTGGGTACGGAAGCCAAGAAAATGCAGGGGCGCGCGCCGCGCAATATTGAAATCGTCCGTCCTATGCGGGACGGGGTGATTGCTGATTTTACGATTGCCGAGCGTATGCTGGGTATGTTGATTAAAAAAGCAATACAAGGCAATTCGGTTGTGCCGCCGCGCGTAGTGATCTGCGTGCCGGGCGGGGCGACTCAGGTGGAACGAAAGGCAATTTTGGATTCCGCGTTTGCCGCAGGTGCATCTTCCGTACATTTGATTGAGGAGCCGATGGCGGCTGCTTTGGGTGCGGGTTTGCCGATTGAGGATACTGCCGGTTCGATGGTAGTGGATATCGGCGGCGGCACAACGGAAATCGGCATTTTGTCGTTGGGCGGTATGGCTTATTCTGCCTCCGTCCGTGCGGCAGGTGATGAGTTTGATAAGAGCATCGTGCATTATCTGCGCCGTCATCGCGGCGTGTTGATTGGTGAAGCGACGGCTGAGGAATTGAAGAAAACAATCGGTTCAGCCTCCGGTTTTGCAACCGAAACCGCCATGCGGATTAAAGGTCGCGATTTGGCGGAAGGTACGCCCAAATCGATTGCCATTACTTCGGAAGAGGTGCGCGAGGCTTTGAGCGAAACGGTTAATCAGATTATCCGCGCCGTGCGCCTTGCTTTGGAACAGGCTCCGCCTGAGTTGGCCGGCGATATTGCCGACAGGGGAATTATGTTGACGGGCGGCGGCGCGCTGCTGCACGGTATGGATACGGTTTTGGCGGATGCGACGGGGCTGCCTGTCGGTATTGCCGACCAGCCTTTGAACTGTGTGGCTTATGGTGCGGGCAAAGCCTTGGATTATATCGGCAAATGGAATGCCGTCTTTGTGGATAACCCGTAAGGCAGGCTGAAATGGAACATTCTTCTTTACGGTTTGACGAGGCAAAGGGCCAAAAGCTGTTGCCTCGTTTTATTGCGTATCTTTTGCTGGGCGCCGGCATTATGGTGGCGGACGGCCGTTTCAACCTGATGCAGCCCGTGCGCACTGCGGCGGCGGAGATTCTTTATCCGGTGCAATGGCTGGCAAACCAGCCGGTCCGTCTCTATCAATATTTTTCCAACCAATCTCAATCACAAACCGAGCTGTTGGAACAAAACCGTCTCCTTTTGGAGGAAAACGGTCGTCTGAAAATCCAGCTTCAACGCGATAAGGTCAACCTGAGCGAATTGCAGGAGCTGAAAAAGCTATACGGCTTGCAGCAAAAAGGCATCAGCAATGTCATAGGCGCTGAGGTATTGTCCAGTGGCAAAGACCCGCTATCCGAACGTTTGATTATCAATAAAGGCAGTGGCGAAGGAGTGGCGGCAGGCGATGCCGTTATCGACCAAAACGGCTTAATCGGGCGGATTACATTGGTTCACGCAAACAGCGCGGAAGTCGAGCTGATGGCGGCTGCGCAAAGTATCGTCCCTGTTGCTGTTGAGCGTACGGGCGAACGCAATCTCGCCTACGGCAACGGCGTGGGTTTGGATTTGCGCTATTTCCCGACGGGTTCGGATTTGAAGCCGCAGGATGTTTTGATTACCTCCGGCTTGGACGATATTTATCCGGCAGGTATTCCCGTAGCCCGTGTGGATAAAGTCATCCGCGCTTCCAGTACGCCTTATTACGACACAGAACTGACCCCGTTTGCCGCCTTGCGCCGCAGCCGCTTTGTTTTGGTTCTGTCTTCTTCCCATTCTTCCCAATAATTCATTCATGAACGATTTTGACGATTCCTACCGTGCCATGCCCGTCGGCGTGATTGCGGCAAGTTTTGCCGTAACCATGCTTGTCGATTTCATGCCTTTCCCCTTTGATGTGTTTTTTTGGCTGCCCGAACTGACTGCGCTGATGCTGCTTTATTGGTCTATGCACCATCCCCAACGCGTCGGCATGGGCATTGCGTTTTTGCTCGGCTTGATAGTCGATGCCGCAACGGCAGCAACTTTGGGGCTGCATGCATTGTCTTATACGGTCATGGTCTATTTCGTCTTGAACACGCGCCGTCAAATCATGCTCTACGGCCACATCATGCAGATAGGGGCGGTATTGGCAGCATTGTTTTGCCATCAAGCGGTCTTGGTGGCGGCGCGCCTGTTCCTCAACAACCAAATCATCACTTGGCAAAGTTTCATCGCGCCTTTGGCAGGCGCGCTGCTT
The DNA here is from genome assembly GCA_915066515.1 of uncultured Neisseria sp. Classification (GTDB taxonomy): domain Bacteria; phylum Pseudomonadota; class Gammaproteobacteria; order Burkholderiales; family Neisseriaceae; genus Neisseria. Next base: position 12,465 of record CAJZEA010000008.1, read on the forward strand.
TGGCCTTTCTTGAGCCAGTTGATGCTGATGCTGACCAATTTTTATCGCGCTAACAGATAACGTGAAACCATGTCCATACTGAATACTATGAAACGTCGTCTGAAAAATGGCGGTAGCGGTAAAACACAGACTGCAAAGGCAGCGCAAGCCGATTCTTTATTGCGTCTGCTGGTGGCGTTTATCTTGATTGTGGTTTTGTTTGCCGCATTGGTGGCGCGGTTTGTCTATTTGCAGGTGTTCCGGCATGACGATTTTTCCGGACAGGCATCCAGCAACCGCATCACATTAATTCCGACTCCGCCCGTCCGCGGCGAAATCGTAGATGTCAACGGCGTACCGTTGGCAAAAAACTATCCTGTATTTTCGTTGGAAGTCATCCCCAGCCGCATTGAGGGTAAGATGGAGGATGTGATCGAAGCCCTGCGGAAGTATGTCGATATTACGCCTACTGATTTGAAGCGTTTCCACAAATACCGCGAAAGCTACCGCAAATTTGAAAACATCCCGCTCAAGCTGCGCCTGACAGATGAAGAAGCGGCGAAATTGTCCGTGCATCTTAATGAATTTAAAGGTGTAGAAGTCAATTCTCGCACTTTCCGCGAGTATCCTTATGGCAAACTGACTTCACACTTTTTAGGCTACATCGGCCGCATCAGCGACAAAGATCAGGAAATTTTGGAAGAAGAGGGCTTGACTGCGCTCTATCGCGGCAGCACGCACATCGGCAAATCGGGGCTGGAAAAATATTACGAACCGCAGCTTCATGGCGCGCCCGGCTATCAAGAAGTGGAAAAAGACGCTTACGGCAATATTGTGCGCGTCCTGAAAAACGTGCCGTCGCGCATGGGGCAAACTTTGCGCTTGGGCATGGACATCCGGATGCAACAAGAGGCGGATAAAATATTGGGAGACAGGCGCGGGGCGATTGTCGCCATCAATCCGCAAGACGGTACGGTATTGGCATTCGTTTCCAAGCCTTCTTTCGATCCCAACCTCTTTATCGACGGCATCGACAGCGAAACTTGGAAAGCCTTGAATGATGACTGGAAAAAGCCGTTGGTCAACCGCGTAACGCAAGGTCTGTATCCGCCGGGTTCGACGTTTAAGCCGTTTATGGGCATGGCTTTGCTGGAAAGCGGCAAAATTACCCAAACGACGGTCGTGCCTGCACCCGGTGCATGGAGCATTCCCGGCAGCCGCCACGTCTTCCGAGATTCCGTACGCAGCGGTCACGGTTCGGCAAATTTGAGCAAGGCGATACAGGTGTCGTCCGATACCTTTTTCTACCGCTTGGGCTACGAAATGGGCATAGACAAAGCATCGCCGTATTTAGCGCAATTCGGTTTCGGCAAAAAAACCGGCATCGACCTGCCCAGCGAATATACGGGTGTTTTGCCTAGCCGCGAATGGAAGGCGAAACGCTTTGCCAAATCGTCCGATCCTACCGCCAAAGAATGGCGCGCAGGCGAGATGGTCTCGGTCAGCATCGGGCAGGGTTACAACGCTTACACCCCGCTGCAAATGGCACACGCCACCGCTTCGCTCGCCAATAACGGCGTGGTTTATCAACCGCATTTGGTGAAAGAATTGTTGGATTTCGACAAACGCAAAATCACGCGTATCAATCCCAATCCCGAATACAAAATCTCGTTCAAACAAGACAACTTCGAATACGTCAAACAGGCGATGGAGAAAGTCTTGAAACCGGGCGGTACGGCACACCGCATCGGCGGCGGATTGGCTTACAGCATGGGCGGCAAAACGGGCACGGCGCAGGTTGTGCAAATCAAGCAGGGCGGCCGTTACAACGCCGCAGCCTTGCGCGAGCAACACCGCGACCATGCGTGGTTTATCTCGTTTGCCCCCTTGGAGAAGCCTGAAATCGCCATTGCCGTGATTCTGGAAAACGGCGGCTGGGGTGCCTACGCCGCACCGCTTGCCCGCAGCCTGACCGATTTTTATATGCTCAACGTCAAGCCGCAGCAGTTTTCAGACGACCCCGACGCAGGCGGAATGCCCGAACCGCAACAACACCGCACACAACCCCAACCGCCGACCATATTCCAAAAAGCCTACGGTCTGAAACAGGAGGAAGCAAATCATGAATGAAACGGTCGGAATGTGGGCAAAAATCAAGCGCACCGTATCTGCTCCGATAGACCCGTGGCTGTTTTTCCCCATGCTCGCCATCTACGTCATGAGCCTGTTTTTGCTCTATTCGGCGGACGGGCAGGATTTCGGCCAGCTTGAACACAAAACCCTGCATACGGTTTTCGGCTTCGCCCTGCTGTGGTTTGTCGCCTCGTTCAAGCCGCGTGATGCCGCAAAGGTTGCGCTGCCGATGTACCTGATTGGCGTGTTGCTGCTTGTCGCCGTCGAAGTCGCGGGCGTAACCGTCAATGGCTCTACCCGCTGGCTGGAGCTCGGCTTCACGCGCATCCAGCCGTCCGAAATCATGAAAATCGTCCTGCCCATGACCGTCGCTTGGTACTTCCAGCGGCATGAAGGTCGTCTGAAATGGTTTCACTACGTTATCGCCATGCTTTTAATCCTTATCCCCGTTGCGCTGATTTTGAAACAGCCTGACTTGGGTACGGCGGTTTTGATTATGGCATCGGGTATTTTCATCGTCTTTTTCGCAGGCCTGCCGTGGAAAGTCATCTTTGCCGCCATCATTGCCTTTGTTGCCGCATTGCCGCTTTTGTGGAACTACGGGATGCATGACTATCAGAAAACCCGCGTCCTGACGCTGTTTGACCCGACGCAGGATCCTTTGGGCGCAGGCTACCACATCATCCAGTCCATGATTGCCATCGGTTCGGGCGGTGTCTGGGGGAAAGGCTGGCTCAACGGCACACAAACGCATTTGGATTACATTCCAGAGTCCACGACCGACTTCATTTTTGCCGTATATGGCGAAGAATTCGGTTTGATCGGCAACATCTTGCTGCTGCTGGTTTACCTCGTTATCCTGACGCGCGGACTGCTGATTGCCGCCAAAGCCCAATCGCTTTACAGCCGCACGCTTGCCGGCGCATTGACCATGACCTTTTTCTGCTACGCCTTTGTGAACATGGGTATGGTGAGCGGCATTTTGCCCGTTGTCGGTGTTCCCCTGCCGTTGGTCAGCTATGGCGGCACTGCAACACTCTCCATCATGACCGTACTTGCGCTGCTGATGGGTATTTCCAGCGAGCACAAAACCAAACGCCGCTACGAATTCAACGACAAAGCGGACGTAAACGTCTCTACAAAAAACCAATAAGGGAATAAAAAATGGAATTAGGTGTAGAAATCGGCAAACTTTTGGTTGCCTTCCTTGTACTGATCAACCCGTTCAGCGCGCTTTCGATTTACCTCGATTTGACGCAGGATCACAGCACCAAAGAAAAACGCCGCATCGCCCGCACCGCCGCGCTCGCCGTCTTTATCGTCATTGCCGTCTTCACCTTGACGGGCGGGATGTTGTTGAAAATATTGGGCATCAGCGTCGGCTCTTTCCAAGTCGGCGGCGGTATTTTGGTATTGCTTATCGCCATCTCCATGATGAACGGCAACGATAACCCCGCCAAACAAAATATCGGTGGCGACAAGGAAGAGGGCGTTGTACCACACATCCAGAAAAACGCCAAAGCCATCGCCGTCGTTCCCGTCGCTATTCCCATCACCATCGGTCCGGGCGGTATCTCTACCGTGATCATCTACGCCTCAGCCGCCAAAAATTACAGCGATATTGCTTTGATCCTTACCGCAGGCTTCCTCGTCAGCCTGATTTGCTACGCTATCCTCATCGTCGCCGGGCGAATCAGCAAAAAACTGGGTACGACGGGGTTGACCATCCTCAACCGCATCATGGGCATGATGCTTGCCGCCGTCTCCGTAGAAATCATCGTCGCGGGATTGAAATCCATTTTCCCGCAACTGGCAGGCTAGTTCATCGGGTTGTATAGAAGGCAAACTGTCCATCTTTATTAAGGAAAAAGGTCGTCTGAAACTAAGTTTCAGACGACCTTTAGTCTATAGCGCCAATATCTATCCAAAATACAATCGTCAAAACTATGTCACTATTTACTGAGGGATTTGCTTTCATACGACCTTGGCAACAGCAAAGAAGCAATCGCGCCTGCAATTGCCCCCATTATTCCAACTCCGGTGTACATTTGCCAATCCAATGTCGTTGAACGCTGATATATCAGCATCAATATCTTTTCAGATGCCGCAATCGTGATTACCACACCTGCCGCTGAAAGCAATGCAAACAACAGCGTTCCTACTACGCTGCGCCGCAAGCACAAACGTTTCGCGACAAGGGTGCATAGCAGCATGGCGGGTAGTGCATGGGAAGCGAAAATCAAAACACTGCCCGATATCTCTAAAACGGACGGATTTCCTTTATCTAAAACATACATGTAAAGCAATAATAAAAACAAGAGTGCTTGTACGCCAAATGCAACCAGCAGCATAGCGGCAGATTTCCAATATGCTTTAATTTTAGGCTAATTCATCATATTCCTTTTTTAATTTATAGTCATAGTGCAATGTGATTAATTAATCGATTCTAGTTTGAATCTGCTTATCCGCCAATATCGCATATGGATAAATTTGTTCCGCTTGTTGGAGGTCGTCTGAAAATTTGGTTTCCATCAATGGAAATAGGAAATTCAGTTTATTTCTTAAATAAGAAGCTAAAAAATTTTGCCCTGAGTTTTCAAAAGCGTTACACTCCATGCGGCATCGAGAGTAGGGTGGTAATCTTACGATTTTATGGGCTGCCAAAATTGTTCAAGTATTTGAATGATTTCACCCTTTGAGGCAAATAACATCGATGCCAACTTATCTAACCACGCCGCTGCCGTCATTGCGCCGGCAGTCAGGCAGTCAGCGTCATTGCGCCGCTGTAAACACGAAAGAACACACTATGACCATCTCTCCCGTCGCCTTGCGCCGTAAGACTGAGCGCAAGCCGCATCCGACCGCGCGTTATTGGAAAAAATGCGATATCGAAGCCCTGTTCGGGCTGCCCTTCCTCGACCTCGTTTACCAAGCTGCCGAAATCCACCGCCAGAATTTCAACCCGCGCGAAATCCAGCTTTCCACCCTGTTGTCCATCAAAACCGGCGGCTGCCCCGAAGACTGCGCCTACTGCCCGCAATCGGCGCACCACAACACCAATCTGGGCAAAGAGCAGATGATGGATGTGGATGAAATCGTCGAAAAAGCCAAAATCGCCAAATCGCGCGGCGCAAGCCGTTTCTGCATGGGCGCGGCATGGCGTGGCCCTAAACCGAAAGATGTGGAGACGGTTTCCGCAATCATCAAAGCCGTGAAGGGTTTAGGCATGGAAACCTGCGGCACCTTCGGTATGCTTGAAGACGGCATGGCGGAAGATTTCAAAAAAGCAGGTTTGGACTATTACAACCACAACCTCGATACCGACCCCGAACGTTACAACGACATCATCCACACGCGCAAACACGAAGACCGCATGGATACCTTGGGCAAAGTCCGCAATGCCGGTTTGAAAGTTTGTTGCGGCGGCATCGTCGGCATGAACGAAACCCGCGCCGAGCGTGCCGGACTGATTGCCAGCCTCGCCAACCTCGACCCGCAGCCCGAAAGCGTGCCGATTAACCAGCTTGTCAAAGTGGAAGGCACGCCGCTGGCCGATGCCGAAGATTTGGATTGGACGGAGTTCGTCCGCACCATCGCCGTAGCACGGATTACCATGCCGCACAGCTACGTCCGCCTTTCCGCCGGACGCTCGGGTATGCCCGAATCCATGCAGGCAATGTGTTTCATGGCGGGCGCGAACTCGATTTTCTACGGCGACAAGCTCTTAACCACCGAAAACCCCGGCGAAGACGGCGACCGCCTGCTGATGGAAAAGCTGAACCTTTATCCGCTGCAATTCGAGCTGGAAGGCGAATATCAGGCCGCGAAGCAGCAGCCGAAAATCAGAGTCGATTATTAACGCGTCGGGCGGCACAGCGTGCCGCCTTTTTGTTTGGCCGCCATCGCCATGCCCGATGCGGGCGGAAAGAGGCCGTCTGAAAAATGTCGCAACGGTTTTTCAGACGGCCTGTTGCAATTCTGCCTGCGAATGCGACTTTCCGACGATTCGCCGCCCGCATTCGAACGCATAATCCGCCCTTTGCTGAGTTTGCTCAATATTTGTCGGCAAACCGTTTGACAGTATGGCGGGAAATGTCTATAAACCGCCCGTTGCAGCCAATCCACAACCGAGTCAGTACAATGAAAAAATTGATTTTCTTCCTCGCCGCCTTCTTCAGCCTGAGCCGCGCCTTCGCCGTCGATGCCTCGCAACTGCTGCCGCCCGAACAGGCGTTTGTGCCGCAGGTGAAGGCCGACAAGCAGGGCGTAACCGTCGAATTCAAAATCGCCGACGGCTATTATCTCTACCGCGACAAGATAACCGTCGCCGCCGAGCCGCAAACCGCGTTCGGCGACACGCAATACGCGCCCGGCAAAGAAAAGGAAGACGAATTTTTCGGCAAGCAAACCGTGTATTACCACGCAGCCCAAGCGGTTTTCCCTTATAAGGCCGCCCCTTCGGGCACATATAAGCTGACCGTGCTGTATCAGGGCTGTGCCGATGTCGGCGTGTGCTATCCGCCGAACGAAACCACATTCGAAATCGACCGCGAAGGGCTGCACACGGTGCAAAACGATAGTGCGGCCGACAAGCCTTCCAATCGGTTTACCGCGCCGAAAGCCACGTTGAACGAAGTGGAAGCCGTGCCGCCCGCTCCGGCAAACAAGGCCGACAGCAGCCGTTTCAAACTGTCGTGGGACACCTTAAGCGCCAATTTATTGGCGTTTTTTACTGCCGGGCTGGGATTGAGTTTCACTGCCTGCATGTATCCGCTGATTCCCATTGTTTCCAGCATCGTGGTCGGCGATAAAAACGCCGGAAAAGGCCGCGCCTTCGCCCTGACGATGGTGTACACCCAAGGCTTGGCGCTGACTTATACCATCGTCGGCGTGATTGCCGGGCTGACCGGCGCGCTGCTGACCGTTTGGCTGCAACAGCCGGCCGTCGTATTGTCTGCGGCCGCCCTGATGGTGGTGCTGGCGTTGTCCATGTTCGGCCTGTTCAACATTCAATTGCCCAACGCCGTGCAAAGCTATTTCCAACAGCAGAGCAACAAATTGTCGGGCGGCAAAATCGCCGGCGTATTCGGCATGGGCATGTTCTCCGCCCTGATTGTCGGCCCGTGCGTCGCACCGCCGCTGGCCTTGGCCCTAGGCTACATCGGTCAAACCGGCGATGCCGTACTCGGCGGCCTGGCACTGTATGCCATGGCACTGGGTACGGGCGTACCGCTGGTCATCATCGGCACTTTCGGCGGCCATATCCTGCCCAGAGCGGGCGATTGGATGAACGGTGTCAAATACACCTTTGGCTTTATCCTGCTGGCGGTGGCGGTTTATCTGGCCTCGTCCTTCCTGCCTTACGCCCTTGCCGCGACGCTGTACACCCTGCTGCTGCTTGCTCCGGCCGTCCTGCTGCTGATGAAGCTTGGCGGACAGAAAGGCCGTCTGAAAACCGTTTCTGCCGTTTTGGCAGTATTCCTGCTGGCGTGTGGCGGCTGGTTCGGCCTGCAAAGCCTGCGCGGCGGACAAACCGCGATGCACCGTTTTCTGACCCTGCATCCGGCCGGGGAAGCCGCCCATAAATTCACTGATGTGGCCGAGCTGAAAGCCGCAATGGCGGCGGCATGGCAGGAAGACCCCAATACGCCGGTGATTCTGGATTTCTACGCCGACTGGTGCGTGTCATGCAAAGAAATGGAAGCCTACACCTTGAATACGCCGCAAGTGCGTCAGGCCGTGCCGATGAACCGTTTCTTCCAAGCCGACGTAACCGCGAATACTGCCGATCATCAGGCTTTGTTGAAAGAATACGGCCTGTTCGGCCCGCCGGGCGTGTTTGTAGTCAAAGCCGACGGCAGCCACGGCGAAGCCTTGTTGGGCTTTGTCCAACCCGATGCGTTTATCGAGTGGTACCGGCAGAACGCAAAATAAGACAAGGGTTTGACCCGTATCGGTAAAAGGCCGTCTGAAAAACATCAGCCGCAAAGCGGAAAGGTTTTTCAGACGGCCTTATTGGTACAGAGGCAGGTGGCTTGACGCAAACCTGTTATGGCTTGAACTGCAAGCAGGGCAGGGCGGGGAAAACCAAGATTGTTCAAACTGTGAAGGAGTTGATCGAGGGGGAGATTTATAGCGGATTCGTACATTCCGCCCGCTGCCGGCAGAGAAGTCCGTCGGACAGAAAGGCCGTCTGAAAACAGATGCTTTCAGA
>CAJZEA010000009.1:0-19830 GCA_915066515.1 uncultured Neisseria sp.
GTCCCCATTCTTTAAAACTTAATGTTTTATTGATGTCGTCTAAATCTTCTTGGTCTTTGACGGTTGAGTCAAATGAAAGAGTCATTTCAACACCATCTAAATAAAAGTATGCGAAAATGGCTCGTTGTCTTATCACGCTATACCATGTATTAAAATCGGGAACTGTACCGGGATCGTTAATTTCGCCCAAGCCAAAATTTTCTTCATCTTGGAAATATCTGATGGCATCTTTACCTGTCAGCCGAGGACTAGATAAATAAATATAGCGTTGCCAACCACTGTCCTGTATCCGCTTCATCAGCTTAACCCATAAATCATAGGCTTCACGATGGCGGATAAGTTCGCCGGCACTGATGCCGCTGTTTAAAACAATATCAGTTACTCCCTCTCCCTCAGGTTCGGAACCTACCGATCCCATGGCGGTAAAAGTATGCGGGATAGTCAGGTCATGGCCACTGTGGCGGATGGTGACGGCTCCCAATTGTTTCGACGGCCATTGTAAATCTAAAAAGCCGACCAGTTCTCCTGCGGTATGGTGATCTGCAACCGCCCCTGCCTGTTTGAAGCTTTCCGGCCCTTTTTTGCCCAATTGTAAAGTTACTTCCTGCGGCATGATTTTCTCCTTGTCGTCTGAAGCATGAACTGTTAATGAGATCAGAGCGAGCAAAAGAGTAGCGAGCAAAGCTGCTACAACCCGCTCACTGATTGCCTTGTGGGTAGTTCCAAGATTCATGGTTTTCTCCTTTTTTGGTGTTGCCTATCCAGCCTGCTATGGTTTGCAGGTGTCTTTCGATATATTCCTACTTTTCGGATTCGGACAATACGGCCTCCTGCGGACGGATTTCAAACGCTGCGCGCTGGTTGAGGTAGGAGGACAGCGGCAGGGAGGAATCGGTGGAGGTGGCGGTGATTTCGACGCGGTAGGCGGTGTTGGCGGCTTCGGAGGCGGTGAAGGATTTGACGGAGAGTGAGGGGGAGAAACGGGCGAAGGTCAGGTGGTAGGATTGGCGGGCAGTCATGGCGTTGATTTTTAAGATGACAATGAGGTTCGTATGGTAACTTGAATGTCATTAACGGTAAAGCAAATGGGATAAACGGTAGAAAGGTCGTCTGAATGGAGGTTTTTCAGACGACCTTTATAAATTTAATCTGTATTTGCTTGAAACTTAGTCAAGGATTCAAATAATGAAGGATTTAACTCAATAATCGTCCCAAGCAAAATCCCTTAATTACTTCATCTTTGATTATCTCTCCACTGCTTCCAATATAAATATGCCTCTCACAGAAATCGCCCGAGTCGCGATGAATTTCCATGAACCTCTGCTTTGGAGTTGGTACAGATTCATCTGTATAGAATACATCATCATTATCTGGCTGGAAAAAAGAAAAACCAAGATAGAGGGTTTCATTAATATTTTTTTTATTATATGAGAAGTAGATCGGGGAAGATTCATTCTTCTCTAAATTGAAGTTCCAGTGATTTTCCATTGCTTCATCCTCAGTTTGATTGTCATACTTTCTATAAACGCTGACTTGCAGCCAATAAGGAGATGAATTATGGATGACGATTTGTCGTTTTTGTTCAGTAATGAAGTCATGTATCACAAAGGGAAACACGCAAAGCAATATTAGGAAAATTATTTTTTTCATGATAGGTTAGGAAACCAAAGGTTCAAAGAGGGAGGAGCTCTTTCTGCTTAATAAAACAATTCAACCAGCCACTGGATAATTTTTGCATCTATGCGTTGAAGGAGGTTGGGATGCAGTGGAGCAACAGGACCACCGTCAGGTCCGCCACTCCAGCCGATATATTCATCATCTATAGAGGGTCTTGCAAAATTTTCAGGAACCCATTCCGTACCAAATGGGAATGTATCTCGATAATAGTAGAGCAGATTATCCTTTTCATCAGCAATAAAGATTGCTGTCCTAAAACCGTTCCATCCTCTACAGGCAAAGATTTTTCTATTTTGTAATGTCTTTTGATCTTGTAATAATTTATTTTTAAATCTAATTATCTCTTCAACTTTTTCTTTCTCTCTGCTATGTCTGGTTTCACAAAACTCATATTCCTTATCATCAGATAATCCTTTTGAGATTTTGTTTATAAAATAAAAGCCACAAGAATAATTGTTATATTCAATAAAGTCATTATTTTGATAGCATTCGCTATTTATATCTAGCTTATTAATTTCTTTTCCAATATCCTTGATTCGCCAATACTCAACTAACCCAAATATCAATATAAAGAAACCAAACCATTTCACTATTTTTTTCTTTTTCATAAATTTTGCCTATTATTTCAAAAATACTTCAATTGGGGATTGAAACGATATTCTTTTAAGGATAAAAATACCGCAAGGACCTCTTTCATCCTTTAATTGCTTGAATTGTAGAAAATAAATATATTAAATTTTTATTTATGGCATAGGTTATCAATAAATTTTGCTTCTATCCTATGGAAAATAGATGGGTTTATAGAAAAAGATTCTGCTTGAGCATATAGGCCTAAATCGAATATACCTTCTTCATCTAAGTTCAAGTCTAATGGCATGCCTAGCCAAACTTCATTATAGAGATAATAAAAAGACAGCAATTTACCTTGGTCATCATATAAATAGATACCGGAATTGAGGCCGTCTATGCTTAAAAAATTTCCTATACTATCAAGACAAACAACAATTTTTTTATTTTCACTTACGCTAAACCTTTCACATTGGTCTCCATCACTAGGAACTTGATAACTAGGTAAAGTCTTTTCTTTATAATGGCAATATGCGCTATATCTAAAATAAAAATAAGAAAAAATTATAGTTAACAAAATGGTTATTAAAGCAAATTTTTTAAACATGATTCCACTTCAAAAGAAGGTCGTCTGAAAAGGCTCAGATGACCTTTGTCAATTTTGGATTTCAACTCAATCTGTACCTACTCAATACATTGATTAAGAAGAGCTTTCTTCTTATTTAAATATTTTTTTATTTCCCTGATATTTTTTAATTTAAATTTCGTTTTTACATCAGAGCCACCATCATATCCTGAAACGTTTTTACCTAGAATATGATCTACAGATATAATTTGCAGTTCACTATTTTCTTCGCCTTTATAAATTTTATATAAATGAATCGTATAATCTTTACCCTCAGGTTGAGGGTAACAACAAAATTCCTCTGAAAATAGAGTAATAAGCAATGGAGGATGGCGATTATTCTTATATACACTCACTGCTTCCAAGTTGATTTTCCTACTTGGACTATTCTCTTTTCTAAAACTTTTTAATTCATATTTTTTCCCATTAACCAATATACTGTTATGGATTATTTCTTCTATTCCATCTATTCCGTTGATTTCGTCTATTTCTTCATGATGAATGGTGATACAGTGTGATGCCGAAAATAAAGCATCATTTGTTTTGAAAAGGCTTAATTTGTAATTCTGATCATCACATGATCCATCATTTTTAATAGGATGAATTTCCTGGGCGATGCAAAAGCCGGATGAACAAAACAGGATTATAGATATGATAAAAGATCTCATGATGTAACCTTTAGCAAAGAGGGTAAGTAGATTGGTAAGTAGGTTGGGCGTAGCGCAATAACACCTTCAAATCGCTAAAAATATTGGATTCAGCCCACTCTAGGATTACAGTTCTTTTTTAAGCGTTCGTGTATCAAAGTTGATGACAAAAGGCTTGGATCGATAGCCACGCTCCATTCCTTCATAGAACACAGCTATACATTTAAATGTATATCTTTTTTGTTCAAATTTATCCTGTACACAATTAAATCGGTCATCGTTGCTGCATAATCGTACACTTCCTGTCAACCTATCACTCTGGCTATTTTTTATATCACTAGATTCCGAATCAACAAAACCTAATAACTCTATAACATATGTTTTTTCGCTACTTTCACAATGAACAGGTTTTGTATTGGTTTGCTTTAATTTATTTATCATTTCCTGTTTTGTATTGATAAAATCCATATCAAATACAACTTCATCAAATTCTTTGTTGATCACATAATTTTTAGGTTGTAGTTCATAATCATTAAAAGAAACGATACATGAGGTCAGGAATAAAACTGCGATAAAAATTAAATATTTACCTTTCGACACTCTTTAATTCCTCTCGATAAGGCAGCAAAAGAAGGTTTTGCCTGTTTTCGAATTACTTTTGCGTAAAATGACGATGAACGAAGCTGACCAGTTGCTTAAATATTAGTGCTTACTACGGCTGTTGTTTAAGCATCCGTGTATCAAAGTCGATGATAAAAGGCTTGGATCGATAACCACGATCCATTCCCTCATAGAATGCAGCTACACATTTAAATGTATATCTTTTTTGTTTAAATTTTTCCTGTATACAATCAGATGAGTTATGGTATCTGCACAAGCGGATACTTCCTGTCAAACTATCAGTCTGGCTATTTTTTAGCTCACTATATTCTGGACCAAGAATAAATCCAAATAACTCTACTTTACTAAATAACTTTGCATCATGTGTTTTTTCAACACTTTCACAATTGGCATGATGTGTATATGCTTTTTGTAAATTATGTATCATTTCCTGTTTTGTATTAATAAAATCTATATCAAATAAAACTTTATTAAATTCTTTGTTGATCACATAATTTTTAGGTTGTAGTTCATAATCATTAAAAGAAACGATACATGAGGCTAGAAATATAACCGCGATATAAAGTAAATATTTACCTTTCGACACTCTTTAATTCCTCTCGATAAGGCAGCAAAAGCAGGTTTTACCTGTTTTCGAATAGCTTTTGGGTAAACATGGCAGAGAAAGAACGGGGTAGGACTAGCGGTCAGCCATGACGGTTTGGATGGGGTTATGATGAAAGTCTGAATATAAGTCAAAATGACAGATAGGATAAACAACGGAGGATAAGAGGTAAAGATGTTGTATGGGTGGTTTTGTAAGGGAGGGAGATGAATGGATTGGGGATGAAAGAAGGTCGTCTGAAAGTGGGTTTTCAGACGACCTTTTGACGTTAGGCGGGTTTGTGGGCGAAACCCACGCTATTTTTGATTTCAGACGACCTTGGGTCTCAGAGGTCGAAGGCGGCGTTGATGAGACGTTTGGTGTAGTCTTTCTGCGGGTGGTGGAAGATTTGGTCTGCGCTGCCGTATTCGACGAGTTCTCCGTGCTGCATGACGGCGACGTTGTCGCTGACGGCGCGGACGACGGAGAGGTCGTGGCTGATGAAGATGTAGGTCAGTCCGTATTTGGTTTGGAGTCCGCGCAGCAGTTCGACGACTTTGATTTGGACGGAGCGGTCGAGGGCAGAGGTGGGTTCGTCGAGGAGGATGAACTTGGGCCGCAGGATGAGGGCGCGGGCGATGGCGATGCGTTGGCGTTGTCCGCCTGAGAATTCGTGCGGGTAGCGGTTGAGGGCGTCGGCGGGCAGGGAGACTTCGTCTAGGACTTTGAGGACGAGTTCGGTGCGTTGGGCTTTGGTCATTTCGGGGCGGTGGACGGTGAGGCCTTCGCCTATGATTTCGCCGACGGTGAGGCGGGGGGAGAGTGAGCCGTAGGGGTCTTGGAAGACGATTTGGCGTTCGGCTTTGAGCTGGCGCGCGCGCTCGGGGGTGAGGGCGGCGAGGTCGCTGCCGTCGAAGTGTATGCTGCCTTGGTAGTGGAGCATTTGCATGATGGCTTTGCCGAGCGTGGATTTGCCGGAACCGGATTCGCCGACGATGCCGAGGGTTTCGCCTTGGCGGATGGCGAGGCTGATGTTTTTGACGGCGTGGAAGGTTTTGAGGGGTTTGCCGAAGAAGTTGTGTTTGAGGGTGAAGTGGACGTTGATGCCGTCGGCACGGATGAGCTCGGGCGGGTTGCCTTCTACGGGGTCTTTCATGCCTTTAGGGACGGAGTGGATGAGTTGGGCGGTGTAGGGGTGGGTGGGGTTGGCGAAAACTTGTTTGATTTTGCCGCGCTCGACGATTTCGCCGTCTTTCATGACGCAGACGGTTTCGGAGTAGTGTTCGGCGAGTCCGAGGTCGTGGGTGATGAAGATTATCGCCATGCCCATTTGTTTTTGGAGGTCGTGGAGGAGGTCGAGGATTTCTGCCTGGATGGTGACGTCGAGGGCGGTGGTGGGTTCGTCGGCGATGAGCAGGGCGGGCTCGTTGAGCAGCGCCATGGCGATCATGATGCGCTGGAGCTGGCCGCCTGAGAATTCGTGTGGGTATTGTTTCAGACGACGTTCTGCTTCGCGGATGCCGACGCGGTTGAGGAGGTCGAGGATGCGTTCGCGGGCGGCTTTGCGGGTGATGGTTTTGTTGTGGACGCGCAGGGCTTCCATGAGCTGGGTGCCGATTTTCATGAAGGGGTTCAGCGAGGTCATGGGCTCTTGGAAGATGAAGCTGATGCGTCCGCCGCGTAGGCTGCGGAGGGTTTTTTCGTCTGCGTCGAGGATGGATGTGCCGTCGAAGGTGATGCGTGAGTCTTGTCCGTAGCGGGTGGTGTTTTCGGGCAGGAGGCGCATGAGGGACATAGCGGTAACGGATTTGCCGGAACCGGATTCGCCGACGAGGGCGAGGGTTTCGCCTTTGGCGACTTTGAAGCTGATGTTGCGCACGGCGTGGACGGTTTTTTCGTGGAGTTGGAAGCGGATGTCGAGGTTTTCGACGGTGAGCAATGGGGTGTTCATGGGTGTGTCCTCGTGGTGTGTGTCAGCGGTCTTTGGGGTCGAGTGCGTCGCGCAGGCCGTCGCCGATGAAGTTGAAGCAGAAGAGGGTGGCGACGAGGAAGAAGCAGGGGACGAGGAGCTGCCACGGGGCGGCTTCCATGGAGGCTGCGCCGTCTTGGAGCATGGAGCCCCAACTGGTCATGGGTTCTTGTACGCCCAATCCGAGGAAGCTGAGGAAGGATTCGAACATGATCATGCCGGGGACGAGCAGGGAGGCGTAAACCATGACGACGCCGAGTACGTTGGGGATGATGTGGCGGGTAACGATGCGGCGGCGGGATACGCCTGTGATGCGGGCGGCTTCGACGAATTCTTTGTGTCTGAGGCTGAGGGTTTGGCCGCGGACGATGCGGGCGACGTCAAGCCATGAGACGAGTCCGATGGCGACGAAGATGAGGAAGAGGTTGCGCCCGAAGAAGGTGGTGAGGAGGATGACGAAGAACATGAAGGGGAAGGCGTTGAGGATTTCGAGCAGGCGCATCATGACGGAGTCGAGTTTGCCGCCGAAAAAGCCTGCGAGCGCGCCGTAGAGCGTGCCGATGACGACGGCGACGAGCGCGCCTGCGATGCCGATGAGCAGGGAAATGCGCCCGCCGGCGGCGGCGCGGGTGAGGAGGTCGCGTCCGAGCAGGTCGGTGCCGAAGTAGTGGCGGGTGGAGAAGGAAGGCGGGATTTGCATGTTGTCCCAGTCGGTGTAGTCGTAGGTGTAGGCGCTGATCCAGGGGGCGGCGACAACGAAGAGGGTGATGGCGGCAAGGATGAAGATGCTGCACAGGGCGGCTTTGTTGTTGCTGAAACGCCGCCATGCGTCCTGCCACAGGCTGCGTCCGTGTACTTGTGCCTGTTCGGCTGCGTCTGCTATGGCGCGGGAATTTTTCTTGTTGAATAGCATGGTGTTCTCCGTTGTTTTGTTCGGGGTCGTCTGAAAACGGCAAAACCGGTTTTCAGACGACCTTTTTTGCTTTTAATAGCGGATTTTGGGGTCGATCAGGGCGTAGAGGATGTCGAGTACGGCGTTGAAGACGATGGTCAGTACGCCGACGAGGATGGTCAGTCCCAAGATCATGCCGTAGTCGCGGTTGAGCGCGCCGTTGACGAAGAGTTGTCCGATGCCGGGCAGTCCGAAGACGCTTTCGATGACGATGGCGCCGGTGATGATGCCGACGAAGGCAGGAACGAGATAGGAGAGGATGGGCAGCATGGCGGGACGCAGTGCGTGGCGCAGGACGATGCTGTTCATGGACAGCCCTTTGGCGCGGGCGGTGCGGATGTAGGGGCTGTTCAACACTTCTATCATCGCGCCGCGCGTGATGCGGGCGAGGCCTGCGACATAGCCGATGGAGAGGGCGGCGACGGGCAGGATGAGGCTGGTCAACGAGCCGTCATTCCAGCCGCCGGCGGGCAGCCATTTGAGGGTGATGGCGAAGATGAAAATCATGATGGGGGCTTTGACGAAGCTGGGGACGACGATGCCGGTCATGGCGGCGGTCATGATGGTGTAGTCCGCCCATGTGTTGCGCCTGAGCGCGGCGATGGTGCCCATGAGTACGCCCAAGACGGTGGAGACGATGAAGGCGTACACGCCCAGTTCGACGGAGACGGGCAGGGCTTGGGCGAGCAGCTCGTTGACGTTGTAGTCTTTATATTTGAACGAGGGGCCGAGGTCGCCGTGGGCGAGTTGTTTGAGATAGTTGAAGTATTGCAGGTACATCGGGTCGTTCAGGTGGTATTTGGCCTCGATGTTGGCCAGTACGGCGGGCGGTACGTTTTTGTCGCCGGTGAAGGGGCTGCCGGGTGCGAGCCGCATCATGAAGAATGAGACGGTAATCAGTACCAGCATGGTGGGGATGGCGGAAAGTATGCGGCGGATGATGAATTTCAGCATATCGTACCTGCTCGGGGCTTGGTGGGTCGGAATATGCCTGAATACGGGAAGGTCGTCTGAACGGGGTTCGGACGCTTGGGGTGGTTTTCTCTTCTTTGTAGTCAGGCCCTTGGTTTTTGGGTGTGCGGGCTTTTGCTTTTATGGTCGTCTGAAACGGGATTTTGGGTTTCAGACGACCTTTGGGCTGATGCTTTTCGTGGGCAAAGCCCACGCTACGGCTTTTATGGTTGTCTGAACACTTGGATGGGGTTTCGGACGGTTTTTTATTGCGGCAGTTGCGGGTGGCAGCCTGCGTTTTGTGTTTGTTTCGGAGGTCGTCTGAAACGGGATTTTGGGTTTCAGACGACCTTTTTGCTGGTGTTTTTCGTGGGCAAAGCCCACGCTACGGTTGTTTTCCAGACGACCTTTGGGGTTGGCGCGGGTTCTTGGTTAGAACCCGCGCCATGGTCGTTTCAGACGACCTTTGCCGTCAGCGCGCCAGCGGTTCGGTGCGTTTGATCAGCCATGCTTTTGCCGCGCCTTCGGTCAGCGGCTCGAGGCGACGGCGGACTTCGGCGTGGTAGCGGTTGACCCAGTCGATTTCTCCGTCGGTCATGAGGGCGGTGTCCATCAGGCGGGTGTCGATGGGGCAGAGGGTTAGGGTTTCGAAGTAGAGGAAGCTGCCGAACTCGGTTTCCTGCGGGTTGGCGACGGCTTGGTTGGCGGCGAGGTTCTCAATGCGGATGCCCCATTTGCCGGGACGGTAGAGTCCGGGTTCGATGGAGGTTACCATGCCTTTTTTCATGGCGTGCTGCGGGCCGGGAACGGCGGCGCAGGCGATGACTTGCGGGCCTTCGTGGACGTTGAGGAAATAGCCTACGCCGTGGCCTGTGCCGTGGCCGTAGTCGCATTGCGCCTGCCACAGGGGTTTGCGGCAGATGGCGTCTATCATCGGCGAGAGGATGTTTTCGGGGAACACGGCTTCAGCAAGCGCGATATGGGCTTTGAGGACGAGGGTGTTGTCGCGTTTTTGTTCGGCACTCGGTGTGCCGACGGGGACGACGCGGGTGATGTCGGTCGTGCCGCCTTTGTATTGCGCGCCGGAGTCGATGAGCAGGAGGCCGTTGCCGCTGATGGTGCTGTGGCTTTCGGGCGTTGCGCTGTAATGCGGCAGGGCGGCGTTGGCGTTGAAGCCCGCGATGGTGTCGAAACTCAATGAAATGAAGCCCGGACGTGCGCTGCGGTAGCGGTGGAGCATGGTGTCCACGTCGATTTCGGTCAGGCTGCCGCCGTTGTCGATGATGTCTTCAAACTCGGCGAAGAAGCCGCACAACGCCGCGCCGTCTTGTTCCATCGCTTCGCGGATGTGGGCGATGTCGGCTTCGGATTTGACGGATTTGAAGAAGGTGGACGGGTTGATGCCTTCGATCAGGCGCACGCTTTCGGGCAGGCGCACGAGGGTGCTGACGGCGGTTTTGTTCGGCTCGATAAGCAGCGTGCCGCCGATTTGCGCGAGTTTGTCGGCAACTTGGGCGTAAGGTTCGACCGTGATGCCTGCGGTTTGCAGCGCGGCGGCGGCTTCGGCGTTCAGACGACCTTGGTCGGTAAACAGGACAGCGTTGTCTTTGCCGATAAGCAGGAAGGATACGAAAACGGGGTTGAAAGGCACGTCGCTGCCGCGCAGGTTGGTCAGCCAAGCGATGTCGTCAAGCGAGGAAACCAAGTGGTAATCCGCGCCTTTTTCCGCCATGACGGCGCGCACGCGGGCGAGTTTTTCGGCGGCGGTTTCAAAGACGTAGGCGGGGTCGTGGATGAACACGGTTTCGGCGGGGATGGCAGGGCGGCTTGTCCACACTTGGTCAAGCAGGTCGTCGGGGTGTTCGATGCGGATGTTTTTGGCGGTCAGGGATTGCGCCAAAGTGCGTTTGCCGGTGAGCGACACCATATCGGATGGGATGCCGACGGCGGCGTTTTCGGGCAGGTTTGCCGCGAGCCATTCGTTGTACGGCGGAACTTGCCCGCTTTTTTGCAACTCGATGCCGCTGCCCGCAAGCTGTTTAGTGGCTTGTTCCCAATAGCGGCTGTCCACCCACACGCCCGCTTCATCGGCGGTAACGACAAATGTGCCGACCGAGCCGGTAAAGCCCGACAACTCGCGGCGCGCCTGCCAGTGTGCGGGCAGGTATTCGGAAAGATGGGGGTCGGCGGAGGGGATGACGAGTGCGTCCAAACCTTGCGCCTTCATGGCTTCGCGCAATGCGGACAGGTAATTCGATACGGTATTCATGAACGGATTCTCCAATAGGGTTTCGCGGTTTCAGACGACCTTTTTATAGCGGATTAACTTGATGTACAGGGAGGTCGTCTGAAAAACGTGTCTATGTTATCAAATCACTTCTTGGGTGCAAACGACCAATTCTTGATTGTGTAGTTTTTCAGCGGGTCGCGGTCGGAGTAGCCTTGGATGTCGGGTTTCACCAGATTGATGCTGACTTGGTGATACAGCGGGATAAAGGCATCGTCGCGTTGCAGCATCGCCTCGGCGCTGACGTAGCGGCGGGCGCGCTCTTCGGCGGAAATGCCCGCTTCGAGCGTGCTGTTCATCAGCTTGTCAAACTCGGGATTCTTGTAATGGAAGGCGTTGTTCGGATTGTTGGATTTGAAAATATTGAGCATGCCCGCAGGGTCGTTGTAGTCGGAACACCAGCCCGCAAACGCCATGCTGAAGTTGCCTTGCAGGCGCTTGTCCAAAAAGGTTTTCCATTCTTCGTTCATCAGCGTGGGGCGCACAAACGGCACGGTCGCCTTCCAAATGGATTGCAGCGCGGTAATTTGTTTTTTGGCGGCCTCGCTGGTGGTATAGACGATTTGGAACTCGAGCGGTTTCTCTTCGCTGTAACCCGCTTCGCGCAAGAGTTTTTTCGCTTCGGCAATACGCGCTTCGCGCTTGAGCGGCTTCCACGCAGGCGCAGATTCGCCGCCGCCCTGCATATTCGGCGGGGTAAGCTGGAACGCTTCCTTGTCGCCGCGTCCGGCAACTTTGGTAATGATGGCGCGGTCGGTCAGCAGGTTGAGCGCGCGGCGGACTTTGGGATTTTTAAATTCGGCGGATTCCAAGTTCGGCTCTAAAAACCAAGAACACAGCAAAGTCGCGCGCCTCACCTGCCCGGGAAATTCTTTCTCGGCAATCTTAATCTGATCGGAAGGGATGCCGTAGGTAACGTCCACTTCATCGGCGCGGTAGCGGTCGTATTCTTTGCCGATGGCGAGGAACACCGCCTGCGGGATGGATACTTTTTTGCTGTCGTAATAAGCAGGGTTTTTATCCATGGTGATGTGGCTGTTGACACGCCATTCTTTGAGGATGTATGCGCCGCTGGAAACATAATTGCCCGGCTGCGTCCATTTTTCGCCGAATTTCTCGACCGTGGCGCGGTGGACGGGGTAGGTGAACTGCTGAATCAGCATATCGGGGAAATACGGCACGGGCGCAGTGAGCGTGAATTGCAGCGTTTTCTTGTCCAAAGCCTTGACGCCCAAAGTATCCGGCTTCGCCTTGCCTTGCAGGATTTCCGCCGCACCCTGTATTTTCGCGTCTTCCAAATAGCTGCTGTTAGGCGCGGCGGTTGCGGGATCGGCGAGGCGGCGGAAGCTGTAAACGAAATCTTCGGCGGTAATCGGGTCGCCGTTGCTCCAATTTGCATCGCGCAGGTGGAACGTCCAAACGCGCCCTTCGTCCGACGGCTCCCATTTCAACGCCAAAGCGGGAATGGTTTTGCCTTCGGCATCCGTACTGACCAAGCCGTCCATCATCTGACGGATAATCGCGCCTGCCGCCATATCCGAGCTTTTCTGCGGGTCGAGCGTACTCGGTTCGACCGCGTTGCTGATGACGATTTTATTGTATTCGCTGCGCTTGAATTCGGGCGCGGGCTTGACTTCGCGATGACACGCCGACAGCGCAAGCACTATGGCAAGCGATAAAGCCGATATGGAATAAGGTTTGTTCGGCAGCACGTTTTTTCTCCTCTTCTCGCTATCTCTCCCTCCATCCTGCGTTTTGCAAAAAATAAAAAACTACATATGACTATATGGTAGGGAAATATTCTGATTTTTGGCGGATAAAAAGATTTATTCTCTATAGATATTTGAAAAAATCCGCCTGTTTTGGGAATCGGTTTGCAAGATAACACAAAAAAACGCCGTAAAAAACATTTTTTGAAATAAAAGTTACAAGTGATTACAAAAATATTGATTTTTTTGCAAGCCTCAAATAGTATAAAACCCTGTTTAAACGCAGCCTCAGAAAAATCAAGCAAAAGGAGAAGAAAATGAAGAAGTTATTAATGATTGCGGTTGCCGTCCCGCTTGCCGCCCCCGCATTGGCATCCGATAACGAAGCCAAAATCGGCGGACGGATATTTACTTCTATCGAACACGAACGCAACGGCAAAGGGCAATCCGCTACCGATATATCCGACAACAACAGCCGCATCTGGATTATGGGCAGTGAAAAACTCGACAAAGACCTCAAGCTCATCTACGGCGTCAATTCATTCG
Organism: uncultured Neisseria sp.; assembly: GCA_915066515.1. Taxonomy (GTDB): domain Bacteria; phylum Pseudomonadota; class Gammaproteobacteria; order Burkholderiales; family Neisseriaceae; genus Neisseria. The sequence goes on from CAJZEA010000009.1 coordinate 13,135, forward strand.
TCGCCTTCGACTACAACGGCTGGAGTACGGACGACTCCTACATCGGTCTGCGCGGCGATTTCGGTACCGTCCGCGCCGGCTGGCTCAGTACCCCCATGCACTACCTGACCGGCGAACAAGACGCGTTCAACGGCAACAACCACACCCAAACCATGGGGCGCATGACCCGTTTCGGCGGCCGTGAAATCGCACTGAACTACGAATCCAAAACCTTTGACAACGGCTTCAACTACCGCGTCCAAATCGCGCCCGGTGCCAACAAATACAAAGACAGGAAGCGCAACGGCGACTGGATGGCGGGCGTAGGTTTGCACTACAAACACCCGACCAACGGCTTCAACGCCCACTACGCCCTCGAATACGCCCGCAACGGCTCGCCAGACGATACCAAAGACAGACAGGTTCATTCCATGAAAGTCGGCTACGACAAAGACAATCTCTACCTCGCCGCCGGCATGATGTACGCCCGCAATGTCGCCGACAAATTCCACTGGGAAGACGAAACCAAAACCAATACCAACACCCGCGATTTCCAAGTGACCGCCGGCTACACCATGGGCAACATCACCCCCAAACTCGGCGTCGCCTACGGTCGCTCCGATACCGGCAAGAACTACAAACAGCTCGCGTTCAACACCGAATACAAATTCTCCAAACGCACGACTCTCTCGTTCAACTCAGGCGTAGTCAAAGAAAGCAAAGACCCCAAAACCGGCTGGGCGGCAGGCGTGTCATTGGAACACAGCCTGCAATAACACGGGATTTGAAGCATAATTTGCGGCATAAAGGGTCGTCTGAAAATCTGAATATGGGTTTTCAGACGACCTTTGTGTTTATAGTGGATCAACTTTAAACCAGTACGGCGTTGCCTCGCCTTGTCGTACTATCTGTACTGTCTGCTGCTTCGTCTCCTTGTCCTGATTTTTGTTAATCCACTATATCAAACGCCTGTCAGACGCATTCTTGCAAACAATGTTTCCGATACTCAAATTCCCATGAAAAAACGTCGTCTGAAACCGATTTTCAGACGACGTTTGCCATTCACGCCCCTAGCGGATTCATTCCGCTTTCTCCAGCAGGGCGAAGCCTTCCACTTTGTTTCTCGGGCGCGCACCCTGCCAGATTTTCGTCCAACCTTGAGGCGCGTCGGTATTTTTAGGCTGCTGCACCAGAAGGTAGCGGCAGGCAGCGTCGTCGATATGGAGTGTCAAGTCGCTGTATTGTGCCCAAGCGATGCGGGCGCGGTGGTCTTCGTTGGCGATGCTGATACATTCTAGGTCGTCTGAAAGCCGTTTTTTCAGTTCGGGAGAGAGGGCGGCTTCCATTTGGAGGACGACGGGCGCGTGGCTTTTGGCGGCGTCGAGCCACGGCAGGAACAGGGTCATCAGCAATGCCCACGCCAGCGTAACGCCTGCCGCCCAGTTGGTCACTGCCTGTCTGCCGCGGATGTTTTTGCGGGTAATCGCCCACAGCCACAGCGGGGTAAACAACAGGGCGACCGCCATCGGTATCGGGTCGATGTCAGGCGTGTAATACGGGCTGAAATAGGCGGCGCGTTCGGCGAGTTTGGCAGGCCAGCCGTAGTTCATGGCGAAGAAGCCCGTCCACAGGAAAATGGCGAACAATCCGAACGCCATGACGCCGAACCAGTTGATAAACGCCGCCGCGCCGCGCCGCAGTCCGTCCAGTTGCGCCGCGCCGAGCAGGGCGAGCGGGGGCAGCAGCCAAACGAGGTTGTCTTGCAGGCGTTGCGGGCTGACGGCAAGAATGCTGAGGACGATGAGGAACCACGAAATGCACAATACGCTCCAGTTTTTTTCGCGGATGCGGGGGCGGCTTAACGTCCATGCGGCGAGCGGCCACGCGGGCAGGGTAAACCAGAGCAGGTTTTTCAGGTAATAAAACAGGCTGAAGGTCGTCTGAAAACCACCCAAGCCGCCGAGTGCGCCGAGCGAGTGGTGTTGCAGCCAGATGGAAAACAGTTCGGGCTTGGTTCTGGAGAAAATGAGCGGATAAACCGTCAAGAGCGGCAGTCCGATGGCAAACGCGCCGACCAGTGTCAGGTAATAGCGTTTGACGCGCCATTTCTCATCGAGCAACAGGGCGGGTGCTAAAAACATCAGCGCGGCGGTCATCAGATAGCCTGATGAAAGCGACAACAACGCCCAGCCGAAGCCCAGCAGCAGGGAGGAGGTAATGACGCGGCGTTGCGCCAACGAAAAGCCGCACAATATCATGCCCGACGCGGCCAAGGCGACGGAAGCGGGGTTGAGGAAGTGCGCGACCGAGAGCAGCCCGATGCTGCCGATCAGAATGAGGACGACGCTGCGCCCGTGGTGCCTGCCCAAAAAGTTGAATCCGGCAAAACCGCAAGCGGTCAGCCCGATAATCGTAAAGAAAACGCCCGCAAAACGCGCGGCATCATAAGCGTCCGCCGCCCAAGGCGACAACAGGTGTTTGAACGCCGCCGCCACCCACAAATAGACGGGCGGAATCTGAAAATCCGGCTGCCCCAACACATGGGCGACCAACGGCGTCGCGCCTGCGTCTAGGGCTTCGACGGCGGTAAAGACGGTGGGTTCGGCGGGGTTCCACAAGTCGTGCGAAAACACGCCCGGCCACAGCCAGGCAAATGCCATCAGCAGCAAGAGCCAGGGTTTTTCATGGGTTTTGGCAGGTTGGCGCGGATCGGGCGGGGTGTAGGTGAGCATAGCTTTGAGGGGGTTGAACGTATTTTCGTGTAGTTTAGCAAAGATTCGGCGGGAGGTCGTCTGAAAGGAAGGATTTGGGTTTTTATAGTGGATTAACTTTAAATCAGGACAAGGCGACGAAGCCGCGGACAGTACAGATAGTACGGCAAGGCAAGGCAAGGCAACGCCGTACTGGTTTAAAGTTAATCCACTATAACGGTACGGCTGCGGATTCATGACGCTATTCCGCCTCTTTCAACAATAAAGGCCGTCTGAAAACTAAAAAAATGTTTTCAGACGGCCTTTTCTTTATGGCTCAATCAGGCATCAGTCGCCCATCGCCATCAGGCTGGCGTTGCCGCCTGCGGCCGTGGTGTTGATACTGCAAGAGATTTCTTCAAACACCTGCAGGACGTCCAAACCGTTTTCAGACGGCAGGATGCGGATCAGCGCGCCGCCGCTTTCGGCCAGTGCCTGTTTGAGTTCGGCAGGCAGCGGTTCGAGTGCGGCAACATGGCTGATGGCCGAAGATGCCGGTGTGGCAGATACTTCCAGCAGGCCGTCCAATTGGCCGGAGTAAGCGGCCAACGGGTGTTGGTCGGACACGACGGCGGTGATGCCGGACGCGGCCAGTTGCGCCAACGCGTTGAACGATGCGGCCAAGTCGCCGCCGTACAGCCAAACGCGTTTCGGTGCGCGCCAGCTTGCGGCATTGCGTTCGCCGGTCGGCCCGGGCAAAACGGCCTCGGCGTTGCGCAGGGTACGGAAACGCGCTTGTCCCAATGCGGCTGCGGCGGCAAGTTTTTCCTGCTGATTCAGCGGCAGTGTGTGCAGGACGGCTTCAATCCGTTTCAGGGCTGCTTCGTCCGCCTCGCCGATTTTGGTCAGCTCGGGCTGTACCCAGCCGTTCAGACGGCATAAGCGTTGCAGATAGAAGGGGCCGCCTGCTTTGGGGCCGGTGCCGGACAGGCCGTGGCCGCCGAAGGGTTGCACGCCCACGACCGCGCCGACGATGTTGCGGTTCACATATACGTTGCCCGCTTCGATGCGGTTGCAGATGTGGTTTACGGTTTCATCGATACGGCTGTGGATACCGTGGGTCAGGGCGTAGCCTTTGCCGTTGATTTGGTCGATCAGACTGTCGAGTTCGCCGGCGCGGTAGCGGACGACGTGCAGCACGGGGCCGAACACTTCGCGTTTCAGTTCGGACAGGTCGTTCAGTTCGAACAAAATCGGTTGGACAAAGGTGGCGTTTTGCGGATCGACGTCGGTAGCCAGTTTGACTTCGTGGAAGGACTTGGCGGCAGATTTCATTTTTCCGATGTGCGCAAGCAGGTTTTGCTGCGCTTCGGCATCGATGACGGGGCCGATGTCGGTGGTGAGCTGCACGGGTTTGCCGACGACGAGTTCGTCCATCGCGCCTTTGATGATGTTGATCATGCGGTCGGCCACGTCTTCCTGCACGCACAGGATGCGCAGGGCGGAACAGCGTTGTCCCGCGCTGTCGAAGGCGGAGTTCAGCACGTCCAGGCAGACTTGTTCGGGCAGCGCGGTGCTGTCCACTATCATGGCGTTTTGGCCGCCGGTTTCGGCAATCAGCACAGGATTGTCGCTGCGTTTGGCCAGGGTTTGGTTGATCAGGCGGGCGACTTCGGTCGAACCGGTGAAAATCACGCCGCCGATACGCTCGTCTTGCGTGAGTGCCGCGCCGACGTCGCCCGCACCCAAAACGAGTTGCAGGGCTTCGGCGGGAATGCCGGCTTCGTGCATGAGTTTGACGGCATAATGGGCAATCAGGCAGGTTTGTTCGGCCGGCTTGGCCACGACGGTATTGCCTGAGGCCAGTGCGGCCACGACTTCGCCGGTAAAGATGGCCAACGGGAAGTTCCACGGGCTGATGGCGACGATTGTGCCGACGCTGCGGCTGTCCGCCGGCAGGGTTTGCTCGGCCTGATCGGCGTAGTAGCGGCAGAAATCGACGGCTTCGCGCACTTCGGCGATGGCATTGTTCAGGGTTTTGCCCGCTTCGCGTACGGCCAGCATCATCAGTTGCGGCATGTGTTCTTCAAGCAGGTCGGCAAAACGGCGCAGGGCGGCGGCGCGTTCGGCAGCCGGTGTCGCCTGCCAAGAGGTTTGGGCGGCCACGGCAGTGGCGACGGCTTCCTGTGCCAAGGCGGCATCGGCAAAGCTGACCGTACCTACGACATCGTTGTGGTCGGCCGGATTTTTTACCGGCTGTTCATCCTGTGCGGCACGTGCTTCGCCATTGATGACGGATGCGGCGCGGTAGGATTGCGCGGCCGATTCGTTGAGTTTTTCTTGCAGTTGTTGCAGAACGTTTTCGTTGCTCAGGTCGATGCCTTTGGAATTCAGACGGCCTTCGCCGTATAAATTGCGCGGCAGCGGCAATGCGGGATGCAGGTGTATGCCTTGCTCGGCGATGGTTTCGAACGGGCTGCGGATAAGTGTGTCGATGCTGATGTTTTCATCGACAATCTGATTGACGAACGATGTGTTCGCGCCGTTTTCCAACAGGCGGCGAACCAGATAAGCCAGCAGTGTTTCGTGCGTGCCGACAGGGGCGTACACGCGCACGCGGCGGCCGAGGTTTTGCGGGCCGACCACTTGGTCGTACAGGGTTTCGCCCATGCCGTGCAGGCATTGGTGTTCGAAGTCTTTTCCTTGACCCATTTGGTAAATCGCAGCCAGCGTGTAGGCGTTGTGGGTGGCAAATTGCGGGAACACGGCATCTTGCGCGTCCAGAAGTTTGCGCGCACAGGCCAGATAGGAAATATCGGTGTGGACTTTGCGGGTATAGAGCGGGTAGCCGTCCATGCCGTCCACTTGCGCCCATTTGATTTCGCTGTCCCAATATGCGCCTTTTACCAGCCTAATCATCAGCTTCTGATTGTTGCGGCGGGCAAGGTCAATTAAATAGTCGATAACGAAGGGGCAGCGTTTCTGATAGGCCTGAACCACGAAGCCGATGCCGTGGTATCCGGCCAAGTCGGGATCGGAGACCAATGCTTCCATCAGGTCGAGCGAAAGTTCCAAACGGTTGGCTTCTTCCGCATCAATGTTGATACCGATGTCGTATTGTTTGCCCAGCAGGAAGAGTTCTTTCAGGCGCGGCAGCAGTTCGTTCATCACACGGCCGTGTTGGGCACGCGAATAACGCGGGTGGATAGCAGAAAGTTTGACGGAAATGCCGTTACCTTCATATATGCCTTTTCCGGCCGCGTCTTTGCCGATGGCGTGGATGGCCTGAACGTAGTCGTTGTAATAGCGGTCGGCATCTTCTTGGGTAAAGGCTGCTTCGCCCAGCATGTCGAAAGAATAGAGATAGCCCATTTTTTCGCGCTCTTTGCCGTTTTGCAGGGCTTCTTCGATGGTTTGCCCGGTAACGAACTGCTTGCCCAGCAGGCGCATGGCGTAATTCACGCCTTGGCGGATAAGCGGTGCGCCGCCTTTGCCCAGCAGGCGGGTCAAGGCTGCGCCCAAGGTATCGTCATTATTCGGGGTAGTGAGTTTGCCGGTAATCAGCAAGCCCCATGCGGCGGCATTGACGAACAGGGACGGACTGTTGTTCAAGTGGCTGCGCCAGTTGCCTTCGGACAGTTTGTCTTGAATAAGTTTGTTGCGGGTTTCGGCATCGGGAATACGCAGCAGGGCTTCGGCCAGACACATCAGTGCCACGCCCTCTTCGCTTGACAGGGAAAATTCGTGCATCAGCGCATCCACGCCGCTGGCTTTGGTGCGGTTGGCACGCACCTGCGTAACCAGGCGGCGCGCCAGTTCGTCGGCGTTTTTACGTTCTTCGTCGCTCATTTGGGCGCGTTGCAGCATATCCTGCACGGCCTCGATTTCGTCGCGGCGATAGGCATCGGTAACGGCTTGGCGCAATGGGGTTTGGTTGGGAAAGGCAAAATCGAACATTTCAGGTTCTCCAAAAGGTTTCAGTAGCGTTTTCAGACGGCCTTTCCTACACAGAGGAAGGCCGTCTGAA
>CAJZEA010000010.1:0-19156 GCA_915066515.1 uncultured Neisseria sp.
CAACGGTCGGTCAGGCTGCCGGAGATTTCGGCGTCCAAACCGCGGCTGCTTTGATCCAGCGGTTCCCAATAAGGATGTGGCTTGGCATTGACGCGTTGGTTGTTGTTGTCTTTGTCGGTGCGGTAGAGTGCGACGGAAGTATTCAGACGACCTTCGTTCCATTCGCCTTTCCAGCCGATTTCGTAGTTGCGTCCCATAATCGGCGGCAACAGGTTGTCGTTGTAGTCGCGGTTCATCGTTTGTTTGAAGATGGATGTGTAGGCGGCGTAAACGCTTTGTTTAGGCGTGATGTCGTAAGTGATGCCGGCATAGGGGATGAAGCGGTTGCGTTTGAGCGCGTCGTGCGAACCTGCCGCGCCGTCTTTCAGATTCCTGTCCCAGTAATAATCGCGGTGCCAGCTTGTGTAGCGCCCGCCGACGATGACGTGCAGTTTGTCGGTAGGATTGATGCGCGCGCCCAAACCGAAGGCGTGAGTGCGGTAGCTGCCGTTGCCGCCGCGTGACTTGGCGGTATCGGCATTCCAATCGGGTTTGGCTTTTTCGCTGCCGTTGAACGCATCTGCGTTATAGGTACTGCTGTCATCAAACCAGCGGTTGCTTGAGTTCACCTTCTCTTTGGAATAGCTGTGCATGAAGAAGAGGTCGTGGCTTTGGCCGAAGGCGAAGATGCGGCCGGTCAGGTTGTTTTGGAAAGTAAACTGGCGGCTGTCCGTGTCGTAACGGTCGAAGCTGTAAGTTTTGCCCAAACCGTCTGCGCCTATGCCGTTATCTGTGCCGCCCAGCGTGTAATACTCTTTCGAGCCGGTGTTTTTGCGCCAGTCCAGCTTGCTGCTCAGTTTCCAGTTGTCGTTGAAATAATGTTCAAACTCGGCAAAAAGGTTGTGTTTTTTCAGACGGGCTTCGTTCCAGTCTGCGCCGAGATAGCGGCTGCGTTTCCATTCTTTGCCGTCAGCGCGCATGGGCAGGCCGTCAGGGTCGGGCGTTTTAGTTTGGTTGAGATAGCTCGCGCCCCAAGTGAGCTTGCTGTTGTCGCCGATGTCTTTGTCCATCACGCCGTAAAGCAGGAGGTCGCGGCCGCCGGACTGGTCTTGGAAGGTTTTGTTGCTGCCAGCCGAGCCGACAAAGCGTCCGCGCAGGCCGTGTTCAGGACTTAAAGCGCCTGACGCGTCAAACGTGCCTCCCACTCTGCCCCATGTGTTGGCCGTCAAATCGGCGGAAAGCTGACGTTTGGAGGTCGGTTTCTTACGGACGGCGTTAATCGTGCCGCCCGGTTCGTTGTTTGCCTGCGTCAGCCCGGCCGCGCCGCGTACCACTTCGATGCGGTCGTACATCGCTATATCGGTTACGCTGGTCGGGTCGCCGGACGGACCGCCCAAGCCGAATCCGCCGGGCGAACCGATTTGAGTGGCAATGCCGTCTTCTTCAAGTTGCTCGATAAAATAGCCGCGCGACATGAAATGCGTGCGCCCGCCGCTTTTGAAGACGTTGACGCCCGTGGCGTTTTGCAACGCGCCTTCGAGGCTGGTCACGCCTTGGTCTTCAAGTTGTTTTTTGGTGATGACGCTGACGGATTGGGGAATTTCCCTCGGAGAAAGCACCAATCCCGTAGTCGAACGCATCGCGGATACGGTGTAGCTATTTTGATTTTCGGTTCGCAGGCTGCGGTTTTTGCCGACCACATTGACCTGCTTTAATTCCACCTGCTGCACTTCTTCAGCGGCTTGAACGGCTTGCGGCAGCGTGGCAAGACAGAACGCCAAGGTGCTGAGTTTGAAAAGTTTCTCTTTGTTTGTATTGTTCATTTGGTTGATTCCAGATAAAGCTGTTGTCGTAAAATGTTTATTTTTATTTGATATTTATAACCATAAAAACTATAAATATTCAAAGTATTATGTTTTTCAGACGACCTGCGTCAGATAAAACGGACGGATTTTATCAAATCTCGGCAGATAAAAAAATGTTGCCGCCGGGCGGAGTACCCAATGGCAACTACTTATCCAAGGTTGCAAAGATAGATATAAGGAACTAGCTGAAAATTAGTTATAAAGAACTATAAACTATCTGTAAAAAATGGCAACCGTTTTTTCAGACAACCTCACGTTTTTTCACATACTCTTGCCATAAGTCAAAATTCTGGCCAGCAATAAAATACCCCTTCTTCTGTTTGGCGGAAGAGGGGGTATCTGCGTATCAGTCAGTTTTAGCTTCATTTTCTTGCGAACCGTGAAAAGGCGGATTGCCGTATGGCTAGGCAGGTCGTCTGAAAACCGGTCAACGTCTGTTTGGCATCATTATCTTTTGTGTATCCTCTATCCAGTGGGGCATAAAGCCAAAGGTCGTCTGAAAACAGTTTTCAGACGACCTTTGAGTTATTTGCGGTTGGGGTTGATCCATTGCCATTGTTCGCGCAGGGTGTTTTCGAGGGCTTTTTGTTTTTCCTGCGGGCTGTTGAGGCCGTCGGTCAGGCGGTTGTAGTCAATGGTGATGGACGGGTTTTGCACCGTGCCTCTGATTTTGAGCGGAATGGGTTTGTTTTGCGGGTTCAGGGCATTGCGGATGAGCAGGTCCTCCGATAGCTCTTGGGTGCTGAGGTCGGTATAGCCGCTGCTGACAACGTGCAGGCTGTCGGAAAAGAGTTCGGTGTTGACATGGCGGCTGATGCCTTTGTCGATTTCGCTGTTGAGGACGAAATGGTGGAAAGGGGTTTTGGGTGGCGGGGTTTGTTGGGGGTTGTCTTTACTGATGATGCCGTTTTTGAGGATGTTGTCCATGTCGATACCGTGCCATGCGCCTTCGGAGATGTTGAGGGTCAGCATCCCGTTGAGGTTTTTGAGCATTTGCTCGCGGTTGTTGCCTTTGGTGGTCAGGTCGATGACGGCGTTGCCGTTGCCGCTGAAGCTGTGGAAACCGAACAGGTCTTGCAGCAAGGGTTGGATTTGTACGCTTTCTGCGTTTTGTTGGAGGTGGTAGGAGAGGGGTGTGGTGTTGGCTATGCTGATGCCGCCCTCGGTACGGCCTCCGTAGAGTCCGGCTTTGAAGTTGCTCAGGGTGATATGTTCGTTATTGGCGGTCAGCCGGGTTTCGACGTTGTCCAATTGGAAGCCGGGCGTTTGGATATTGTTGACCTTGATGCTGGCTTCGATATCGGAGGTGTTGGCGTGATTGAGAAATTTCGGGTAGGGGTCGTCTGAACCGGCTTGAAAGTCTTCCAAGTAGGGAGTGAGGTTGAGTTTTTGCAGGGCGACGCCTGCTTCGAGTCTGGGTTTTTGCTCGGCTTGGGTTTGGTATTTTAAGCTCAAGGCAACGGGTTGGCGGTCGAATGTGCCTTTGAAGCTGCCTTGCCAGTTGCCGGAATCGGTCAGGCTGAAATTTCCGTCGAGCATGCTGATAAAGCGCGGTTGGGGCAGTCGGTTGACGGTGTCCTGCAGGGTGGTAATGCGCAGGCTGTCGGATTGCAATCCGGTTTTTTTCTGCCACAACATGGGGCCGCTGACGGTAAAGCTGGTTTGGCGCAGTTGGTTTTTGTATCTGCCGTTGAGATCGAAGCTGTCCAGGGTGATGACGCTCGGACGCAGATTGGTTTTGTCGAGTTTGAAGGATCCGTCCCATTGGCTGTCGGGCGAGCCTGCGGTAAAGGCTCCGCTGACGGTATTGAGGCTGAGGTGGTTGTCTTTGAAAATGAGCAGGGGTGCTTGGGCGGTCAAGTGGAGGTTTTGTTGAACGCTGTCTGCGCGCAGGTTGATGTTGCTGACTTGCAGGGTGTGGTTTTGCGTTTGCCAGTCTAAGGCGCTGGTGATGTTGATTTTTACCGTGTTTTGGTCGCGGCGGCTCTGCGCTTCAAAGCGGAACTCGGGAATGCTCCAGTTTGCTGCGTTGGTTTGAAGCAGGCCGTTGCCGTTCCATTCGAGGGGGAACTGCGGATTGCGGATGTTGCCGCCGATTTTGAAACGGCGGCCGTCGGAATCTTCCGAACGGAGGTTGAGGCTGAAGTCTTCGATGGTGTACGGTGTGTTGTCGAGTTTTAGACGCAGGGTGCTGTTTTCTACGACGAGGCGGTTGAGCGTGGCTGTGTTGCGGGGCTGCTGCCAAAGGTCTTGCAGGCTCCATTTGCCGTTTTCGGCGCGTTCGATTGAGACATCTGCGCCTTTAAGCACCCATTTTTCGATAATGGGTGTGTCGTTCCACAGGCTGCTCCAGCCGATTCCGATGTTGGTCTCTTTAATATGGATGGCGGCTTGCGTGCTGTTGGGGTAGGAGATGACGACGTTTTTGAGGGTAAGGGTAGGGCGGGGGAACCAACTGCGTTGGATTTCCGGACTGAAGCGGATGGTGCGTTGGGTTGATTGCAGAGCGGATTGGGTAAGGGTTTCGATGCGTTTGGGTGTGAAGAAGTTGTAAACCGATGCGTATAGTCCGGCTGCGGTGGCGATGACCGCTATGAGGCTGAAGATGAGGAATTTCAGCCAGAATTTTCCGGAGTTTGGCAGAAGGTTCATGGGCTTTTATAAAAATTAAAGTATAAGAGTATAGCACATGCCTTTGGGATGGTTGGTGCGGCAGGACGGAGGGTTGTAAATGGGTATGAATGGTGGTTGCGGGTTTCAGACGACCTGATGGTTTGCTATGCCTTATAAATGTGGATGTGGGCGGTTTGCACTTGTCCCTTTGTGTTGAGGTATCGTTTGGATAAAACGTGGCTATATAATGCAGGTTCTATTGGTATGAAGAGGGTGTCGATGATTATCGTAATGCGCAAATGGTCGAGTGAGGAATCTGTTCGACGGGTGGTGGATACGATTCGCAGCCGTGGCTTGCGGGAACATATTTCGCGTGGCGAAGAAAGGACGATTATCGGCGCGTTGGGCGACGAGCGGGTCTTCCATTCCAATGAATTGGCGCGGCTGCCCGATGTGGAGCGCGTGTTCCGGGTTTTGAACGATTGGAAAATCATCAGTCGGGAGGGGCAGTCTGAAGACAGCAAGATTTCGATACGGGGTGTGTTGTTTGGCGGCGAGAAGGTTTTGGATATTGCGGCGGATATCAATCGGATTGAGGATGCGGATGCGGGATTTGTCGATCCGTTTTATCTGTCGGCACGGCCTTATGCGGAAATGGACAACGGGAGCGAAAAGGCGAGAATCCAACTGATGCAGCAGGATATTCGGCGGCTTCATGAACAGGGAAAACCGATTTTGGTGCGTATCCGCGATGTGCGTCAGATTGATGAGGCTTTGAAGGCGCAGGCAGACGTTTTGTATCTGGGCGGAGAGCTGATGGGCAATCGGGTCTTGTTGGATGAAGTGGGTCGTCTGAATACGCCGGTAGTGTTGTGTAAAGATAAGCATCATCGGGTTGATGATTGGCTGGCGGCTGCCGAACACATCGCTTTGCGCGGCAATCACCATATTATCTTGGGTGAGGCAGGGACTTTGAGTTTCGAGCCGGAACATGCTTATCGTTTGGATGTGGATGCGATTGTCAGGGTGCGGCAAACCTGTCATCTGCCGGTGATCGCGAACATCACGCGGTTGTGGCACAACGATATGCCGCAACATATCTTATATCGGTTGGCGCAGGCTGCCGGTGTCAATGGGATTGTCGGTTCTGGGGTGGATTGATATTTTAGTTTTTAACCGAATTTTGGCATAAAATGCTATTGCGTTTATTGGGCGTATATCTGCCTTATTTTGTTATCGAATTTTCAAGGCGGTTTTTGAAGCCGGATAATGGGATGGTAGATATACCCTGTCTTGCAACGGGATTTTTATGGCGTTTGGGATATGGATATTGCTTAATCAGGCGTCAGGAATGGGTTATCAAAACCGTAGATAAAAAAAACCATTCATACCAAGGGAGAAGTATGAATGGCCAATACATTGCGGGAAAACGTCTTACTTGCTGCACCGCCCAAAAGGGATAAAAGAGCGGTGTGTGTCAGCAATTTGAATTCTACCAGCATTAGTATTAAATGCTGTTAAGAAGTGAAATCTTTTGAATAAATTGCGCGAAAACTCCGATAGACGTTAATTTATTGAGATAAGCGGTATTAAACCCGTTGAATTTTAAATTTCATATGTCATATTTTTACAACAGCCATTTTAGAAGGTCGTCTGAAAAGCTATTTTCAGACGACCTTTTTATATACGAGATATACCAAGATATGAGCAATTGTATTTAAATTCCATCAGGCAAAATATCGCTTTGCAGTTATTTATCGATTTGCCCGCTGTTGATAGGAAGGAAGTGGGTGCAGAAGCGCCATTCGTGTACCACTTGGTCATCAATATAGGCGTTCGGTTTGGGTAAAAATGCTTGGAAACATTCCGATATGCCCAATTCTTCTGCGCTGCGACGGGCGTAGTCGGCTCCACCGCTGCTCCAGAGGTAAAGCATATGTCCGTTTTCATGCAGGCGGCGGACTTGGCGGATAACTTCGGGCATGGGAATGCGCGTGCTGCCTACGCTTCTGACAAGGGTGTCGTCCACATCAATGAAAATAACGGAAGGTTTGCTCATCAGTTTGATTGCTTCAAAATGGGTGGATGGATGTCAAAAAGGTCGTCTGAAAAACCGTTTCATATTTTCTATCATTGTTTTGTTCAATCTGCCGCTTTATTTGTTAAAACGGGTTTATTGGTTCTCCCGTATCCATTTTTCCCAACGTTCAAACAGGGCGGGTTGCAGGGCGGCGATGACGGAGCGTTTGAAAACGTGTTCGCCGCTCCAGAAGTCGTCGCCTTCCAAAGTGGACAGGTTACCGCCTGCTTCTTCAAAAATCAGCGCGCCGGCGGCGTAGTCCCACAGTTTTTGCCCGCCGTGGACGTAAACGTCGTAGCGTCCGCTGGCGAGGTAGCACCAGTCGAGCGTGCTGCTGCCCATGCTGCGGATGGTGCCGAATGGGGCGAGCGTGCTCATGCGGCTGGTGAGTTTGCCGGAGCGCAGGTATTTGATTTCGACGCCTGCGATGGCTTCGCTGAGTTTTTTGTCGACGGTGCGCAGGGGGAGTTGTGTGCCGTTGAGGTATGCGCCTTTGCCGCGTTCGGCGTAGAAACATTCACCGCTGACGGGGTTGTAGATGATGCCGAGTTCGGCGCGGCCGTTTTTGACGAAGGCGACGGAAACGGCGAAATGGGGCAGTCCGTTGACGAAGTTGTTGGTTCCGTCTATGGGGTCGACGACCCACAGCCCGTCGGTATGCGCGTGCATTTTCCAAAGGGTGGTTTGTTCTTGTACGCTCATTTCTTCGCCGAGCATGGGACTGTCGATCAACAAGGGCAGGGCGGCGGCGAAGGCGGTTTGGGCGGCGAGGTCGGCTTCGCTGAGCATGGAGCCGTCTTCTTTGCGGTGCGACGGGGTATTCAGGAAGCGCGGCATGACTTCGGTTTGCGCGATGTGCCGGACGACTTTTTGCAATCGGTGTAACACTTTTTGTCCTTGTTTTTGCGGTTGGGGTGCGAAATCGTATAATCGCGTTATTATATCCGTTTTCACTTGAAGAACCATGTCCAGATTTTATCTGCCTGATGCTTTATATGCGGGGCAAGTCGTTGAACTGCCTGATAATGTTGTGCGTCATTTAAATGTTTTGCGCGTGCGCTGCGGGGAAGAGGTCGTTTTGTTTAACGGCAACGGCAAGGCGTATCCCGCGCGTTTGGATGTTTTGGAGAAACGCCGCGCCTGTGCGGAAGTGTTGCGCGAGGAGGAGACGGACAATGAGTCGCCGCTGAAAATCACGCTGGTGCAGTCGGTATCGAGCGGCGAACGTATGGATTTTACTTTGCAGAAAAGCGTGGAGCTGGGTGTGGTGGCGATTCAGCCGGTAATCAGCGAACGCTGCGTCGTGCGCTTGAGCGGCGAGCGGGCGGATAAACGGGTGGCGCGCTGGCAGGAGATAGTGGTGTCCGCCTGCGAACAAAGCGGCAGGAATATGGTGCCGGAGGTGCGGCCGCTGCTGCCTTACCGCGAGGCTTTGAAACAGATGTCGTCTGAAACGACCAAGCTGTTGATGAGTTTGAACCGCGCCCAGAGTTTGCGTGCCGTCAAGCCGTTTTCAGACGACCTGATTTTTATGGTAGGGCCGGAAGGCGGCTGGACGGACGAGGAGGAACGGTTGGCGTTTGAGGCGGGATTTCAGTCGGTAACGCTGGGCAGGCGGGTTTTGCGGACGGAAACTGCTTCGCTGGCGGCGATTGCGGCAATGCAGACGCTTTGGGGGGATTTTGTGTAACCGAGGTCGTCTGAAAACGGGATATGGAAACGTAAATCCCTAGATGGTTTGAAAAGTAAGTTTCATTAAAATCATATGTCTATATTTGTTTTCCAAACCATTGCGCGCTTTACCTATTTTACGTCTTCGCGGCGTTGGGCAATTCATCCGTTTTCGCTTACAATAGCCGATTATCCGAATCAACGCTCAAAGGCCTTCACATGCAATACGCCAAAATTTTAGGTACCGGCAGCTATCTTCCCGCCAACCGCGTCAGTAACGACGATTTGGCGAAAAAAGTCGATACGTCCGACGAGTGGATTACCACCCGTACCGGCATCAAGTTCCGCCATATTGCAGACGAAGGCGAAAAAACCAGCGACCTCGCCGCCGAAGCATCGCGCCGTGCGCTGGTTGCAGCGGGTGTCGCTGCCGATGAAATCGATTTAATTATCGTGGCGACCGCTACCCCCGATATGCAGTTCCCGTCCACCGCAACCATCGTCCAGCAAAAGCTCGGCATAGCAAACGGCTGCCCCGCATTTGACGTGCAGGCGGTCTGCGCGGGCTTTATGTACGCCCTGACCACCGCCAACGCCTACATCAAAAGCGGCATGGCGAAAAAGGCTTTGGTCATCGGCGCGGAAACGTTCAGCCGCATCGTGGATTGGAACGACCGCACGACCTGCGTTTTGTTTGGCGATGGCGCAGGCGCGGTAGTATTGGGTGCGTCCGATGAAGCGGGCATCATCCACAGCAAACTCAAAGCCGACGGCAACTACCTCGACCTGCTCAACGTGCCCGGTCAAATCGCCAACGGACAAGTTTGCGGCTCGCCCTACATTACGATGGATGGGCCGGGCGTGTTCAAATTCGCAGTCAAAATGCTCGCAAAAATCGCCGACGAAGTCATCAGCGAAGCAGGTTATACCCCCGATCAAATCGACTGGCTCGTGCCGCACCAAGCCAATAAACGCATCATCGACGCCACCGCCAAACACTTGGGTCTGAACATGGAAAAAGTCATCCTGACCGTACAGGAACACGGCAACACATCCGCCGCTTCCATCCCGCTCGCGCTGGACGCCGGTATTCAAAACGGTCAAATCAAGCGCGGACAAAACCTGCTGCTCGAAGGCATAGGCGGCGGCTTCGCTTGGGGCGCGGTGTTGGTGAAATACTGATTTTTTGTTTGTTTGAAACTTAAGAGGTCGTCTGAAACTGCGTTGGTGCGGTTTCAGACGACCTTTTTGATAGGAAAGCCGGGATTCGTATGTTGAGGGCCGGGTTAGTTGTTTAAAGTGTAGAAGATTCAGGGCGGTAGTTGAAAAGTATGCTAGGCAGAGGGGGGGAGGGCGCTGTCTCTGTTGAGCATTGAAAAAAGGTCGTCTGAAAATGTGTCGTTGCTCCAAACCGACACCGTTTCAGACGACCTTTTATTTATTATGGTTAAAATCCACATGGATTATGATAAATTGGTATAATTTCAAAACTGATTATCCAATACATTTTTTCCTTAATATAAAAATAAAATGAACCATAATAAACATTACGGGACAATCGCCCATTGGTTCGGGGAAATGAGCCGCGGCTCCATTATTTGCGACGAATCTTCGCAACGCATCTTTGCCAACCGCCAATCCCTCCACCCCGATTATCAAGAACCTGAAACCGGACACCGTGTCAGCTTTCAAATAGAAACGGAAAACAACCGCGCCGTCGCAAGGGATGTCGAGCGCGTCAATCCGGGTTATAAAAACAATGACAGCGCGGTCATTACACTGACCGACTGGGATTGGTCGAAGAATGGTGGTTATGGAATGGATGTTTCAAACGAAGGGCAGCCGGTGTTTGTGCTGGGACAGTTTCTTGCCGACCAAACCCGTACGCCTAGGGCGGGTGACCGCCTTGAAGGCACGCTCCGCCGCCATCCCAACGGACAATGGCTGCTGGTCAATGCCGTTATCCGCAGTACGCCTGAGTCCGAACCCGAGCCTGAATCGATACACGCTGCGCTCGCCCAAAAAGCGCAAGGTCAAACCGTACACTTTTTCCGTCCGGAGCACGGTCCTAAAGTTGAAGTCAAAATCGAGCAGCCGTTGGTTGCAGAAACCCGCTATCCCGCTCCAAAATCCGCTCAAAAGAATCTGTTGCCGCCCAATCAGGTCATGAGCGGTACGATTACCACATGGGACGATGCCAAAGGCTACGGCTTCATTCGTTTCGGCGACGAATCCCAAAATATTTTCTTCCACATCAGCGCGTACCATTACAATACTTGCCGTCCGCAAACAGGGCAGCGCGTCAGTTTCTACTGCAACCGCCCGATAGAAGGCAACCGCCAACAAGCCGTCAAGGTTGTCCGGCTGGGCGACGAAGCATTCCTGTTTGACGAATTGCCACCCGACTACAACAGGCTCAATATCGATATGCAGGCACTCCTGATCAACAGCGTCATCGCCGTCGTTTTCCTGACCGTTGTCGCCGTACTTTCCAATAAACTGTTTTTCATTTACGTCCTTATCAGTATCGCCGCCTTCATCCTCTATCAACAGGACAAGCAGACGGCGATGGAGTCCGCGCGCAAAATCAGACGTAAAAACGAATACCAAAACCGTATCCCAGAAAACAAACTGCACGCATTCAGCCTGCTGGGCGGCTGGCCCGGCGCATTGGTTGCGCGCGCCGCGTTCCGCCACAAAACCAAGAAAGTTCCTTTTGTTCAGATTTTCTGGCTGACAGTGGCAATAAATGTTGCCATTACCTATGCCCTGCTGATACATTACGCCGATAATCCTCTGACGAATTTTCTGAAAAACTAAACTGAAACAAAGGAATATCATGTCTTTTGCATTTTTCTTCCCCGGTCAGGGTTCGCAAAGCCTCAATATGATGGACGGCTTCACAGGACAATCGGTCGTAAAAAACACCTTCGACGAAGCTTCCGCCGTATTGGGTCAAGATTTGTGGGCGATGATTAATGGTACAGACGCCGACCTCATCGGACAGACCGTAAATACGCAGCCTATTATGCTGGCTGCCGGCGTTGCCGTTTACCGTGCTTATCTTGAAGCGGACGGCAAAACACCTACCGTCGTTGCCGGCCACAGCCTCGGCGAATACACTGCACTCGTTGCCGCCGGTGCATTGGATTTTGCGGATGCAGTCAAACTCGTCCGCCTGCGCGCCGAACTGATGCAGTCTGCCGTACCACAAGGCGTAGGCGCGATGGCGGCGATTCTCGGCTTGGAAGACGAACAGGTTAAATCCATTTGTGCAGAAGCCGCGCAAGGCGAAGTGGTCGAAGCCGTCAACTTCAATTCACCCGGACAAGTCGTGATTGCGGGCAATGCCGCCGCCGTCGAGCGCGCCATGAATGCAGCCAAAGAAGCGGGAGCCAAACGCGCGCTGCCGCTGCCTGTATCTGTTCCCTCTCATTGCAGCCTGATGAAGCCTGCTGCGGAAAAACTTGCCGAAGCGCTCAAAACCGTCGAAATCAAACAACCGCAAATCCGCGTCATCCATAATGCCGATGTTGCCGCTTACGATGATGCAGAGAAAATCAAAGACGCACTCGTCCGCCAGCTTTACAGCCCTGTACGCTGGACGGAAACCGTCAACGCACTCGTTGCAGAAGGCATTACCGAATCCGCCGAATGCGGACCGGGCAAAGTGTTGGCAGGTTTGGCAAAACGCATCAACAAAGAAGCAGTGTGCAGCGCTTTGACCAATTCCGAACAAGTCGCTGCCTTTATCGAAGCACATTAAACTTGCCGCCTTTTATGTTTCAGACGACCTTTCTTAATGAAAGGTCGTTTTTTAATGCCTGTCGGTTGTGTTCGCATAGGGAGGTGCAGACAGCAGGAGGGTGTTTCTTATTCCAATCCACTATCAATTTATTTTGAACATTTAAGGTCGTCTGAAAAAACTTTACAGAAATAAAAATCGTTATTCATTTAAAAACAGCAATTTCGTCGCATCGGTAACTTCGTTGCGATATAATCATAGGCTTTACCAATCCGACAGATTAATAAAATATTCAATCTGCATTAATCCGGAACACCGAGCCAATGATAGAAAAACTGACCTTCGGCCTGTTTACCCAAGAAGATTCGCGCAGCTTCATGCGCTTGATGGCTTACATCCGTCCTTATAAAGTCCGCATCATTTTTGCGTTAATTGCTATCTTCGGCGTTGCCGCCACCGAAAGCTATCTTGCCGCCTTTATTGCCCCCTTGGTCAACCAAGGCTTCGCCCCGCCTTCCGCTCCGCCCGAACTCAATACCGCAGGCGGCATCGTCGCCACGCTGCAAAATTGGAAAGACCAATTTACCTACCTGATTTGGGGTACGCCTAACAAAGTCTGGGTTGTACCGATATTTTTTATCTTTTTGGTCATCATCCGAGGCATTAGCCGCTATGTCAGCACATATCTGCTGACTTGGGTTTCCGTCATGGCAATCAGCCATCTGCGCCGCGATATGTTTGCCAAAATGCTGCAACTCTCTTCCAAATTCCATCAGGAAACCCCGTCCGGCACAGTTTTAATGAACATGGTGCAAATGGCGGAATCATCCATCAGCAATGCCAGCAATGTTTTTATCGTACTGACCCGCGATACCATGATTGTCATCGGTTTGGTCTGCGTCCTGCTGTATTTGAACTGGCAGCTCAGCCTGATTGTCGCCCTGATGTTCCCGTTGCTGTCTTTACTGTCCCGCTATTACCGCAACCGTCTGAAAGACATTATTGCCAGCGCGCAGCAAAGTATCGGTACGCTCAATAACGTCGTTAACGAAGTCCACCAAGGACACCGAGTGGTCAAACTCTTCGGCGGTCAGAAGAAAGCGTCCGAACGTTTTGCCGAAGTCAATGACACCATTGTCCGTCTCGGTAAAAAAATCACACAAGCCAGCGCGGCGCGTTCTCCGTTCAGTGAGTTGATTGCGTCGTTTGCTTTGGCTGTCGTCATCTTTATCGCCCTTTGGCAGAGTCAGCAAGGCTATACCACCATCGGCGAATTTATGGCATTTATCGTTGCCATGTTGCAAATGCTCGGTCCGATCAAAAACTTGGCGAACATCAGCATCCCCATGCAGACCATGTTTATCGCTTCGGATGCGGTTTGTCAGTTCCTCGATACCGAGCCTGAACAAGACAAGGGTACCAAACATCTGAAAAACGTTTCAGGTCGTCTGAAATTCGAAAACGTCGATGTCCGCTACCACGAAGACGGTAAAAAAGCCTTAGACGGCTTCAATCTCGATATCCGCCAGGGTGAGCGCGTTGCTTTGGTCGGTCGCTCAGGTAGCGGCAAATCCACCGTCGTCAACCTGCTTCCGCGTTTTGTCGAACCAAGCTCGGGCGCGGTTTATTTGGATGATGTGAATATCGAAGACATCAAACTCGACAACCTGCGCTCCCAATTCGCCCTTGTTTCCCAAGATGTTTTCCTGTTTGACGACACCCTTTTGGAAAACGTCCGTTACAGCCGTCCCGATGCCACTGAAGAAGAAGTATTGGCAGCCCTCAAAGCCGCGAATTTGAAAGACTTGGTTGAAAGTTCGCCATACGGCTTGAACCAACCGATAGGCGCAAACGGCAATCAGCTCTCTGGCGGTCAGCGTCAACGCGTCGCCATTGCACGCGCCATTTTGAAAGATGCCCCCATCCTGCTTTTGGACGAAGCCACCAGCGCGCTGGACAATGAATCCGAACGCCTCGTCCAACAAGCCCTTGAACGCCTGATGGAAAACCGCACCAGCATCATCGTCGCCCACCGCCTGACCACCGTCGAACAAGCCGACCGTATCATCGTTATGGATGAAGGCCATATTGTCGAACAAGGCACACACAGTGAGCTGATGGCTCAAAACGGCTATTACTCCATGTTGCGCAATATGCCGAAACAGGCAGCAGGTTGATTTTCAGACGACCTGTCGGTCATTTGAAGGACGATTTACCTAAGAGGTCGTCTGAAAACACCGAGCCGAAAGACAAGGAAGGCTGCCGAACAGACAGAAAGGAACTATCCGCATGAATCATCAAGCCCAGTCCCCCACCGTCTCCGTGATGATCCCTTACTACAACTGTAAGGAATACATTGTAGAAACCATCCAGTCCGTCCTTAGCCAAAGCCATCAGAATTTTGAAATCATCATTGTTGACGACGGCTCCGCCCCGGAACACGCCGATTATTTGAGGGAGTTTCTGGCGGACAAGCCCGCCATACGTTACGCCGTACAAAACAATCAAGGCGTTGCCGCCGCCCGAAACCATGCGGCGCGGCTGGCGGGGGGCAAATACTTCCTGTTTCTCGATTCAGACGACCTCATCCTGCCGGATTACATCGAAAAATGCGTCACGGTTTTGGAAAACAATCCCGACTGCAAGCTGGTGTATCCGTTGGCGGAATATTTCGATGCGCAAGAAGGCTTATGGAATCTGCCGGATTATGACGGTTTGGAAAGCCTTTTGATGGGCAACCGTTTCCCTTCATCCGTCTCCATGCACCGCGCCGAAGATTTTGCCGCCTTGGGTGGATTTGATGAAAATCTGACGACACACGAAGACTGGGATTTTTGGATACGCCTCTTAAGCAACGGTGGAACCGTTATCCGTATTCCGGAAGTGTTGTTCCGCTACCGCAAACGCCGTGACGGGTCATCACTGATTAACCGCTTGGAGCAAAATCCTGATTTAAACCGCGAAGACTGGCAAAAAGTCTACGAGAAAAACCGCGCGCTGTTTATGCAACATCATTTGGGATATTCCGACTGTATTCAAAAAATATCCTTACTAGAACAACAAATCCAATCTTTATCCGAGCTAAACCTTCAATTGCGAGAAGACAATACCAATATGCAAAATCAAAACCAAGAATTGCAGCATGTAATGGCAAAACTGCTGCAACAAACCGAACTGTCTGCCAAGCAGACCGAGTCTCTGCAACAGCAAATCGACATGTTGATGCAGTTGATGGTGCGCAGCCAGGCAGCAGAAGAGCAATCGAAAGAACAAGACAAACAAATCGAACTGCTGAAAAAACAAATCGATACCTTGCAGCAGGAAAAACAGTCGCTCGAACACACCATCCATACCTTGAATGAAAACAGACAATCGTTCGAGCAAACCATACACGGACTCAATGAAAACCGTGCTTTATTGGAGCAGCACATCCGTCAGGAAAGCCAACGATTGGCAAAATACAAAGGGTTGTGGACGGTTAAGGTATTCAAGCCGTTCGTTAAAATCGAACAGGCCATCAGCTCTGCCAACCGCTACCGCAAAGGCTTCCGTCTTTTGGTGCGCGAGAAGGGCAGTATCGGCAAGGCATATCAGTTTTTACGCCGCCATTACAAGCAAACTCATTCGATTAAAAGCGTGAAACAGCTTTTAAAAATGGTCGGTTCTTCGCCTGTTGTTGCACAGGAAGTTCTCGGCGTTCAGGCAGAC
This sequence comes from uncultured Neisseria sp., assembly GCA_915066515.1. Lineage (GTDB taxonomy): Bacteria > Pseudomonadota > Gammaproteobacteria > Burkholderiales > Neisseriaceae > Neisseria. Next base: position 15,662 of record CAJZEA010000010.1, read on the forward strand.
CCGATTCCGCAAACGTTTATCCAGCGGCTGACCAAACACGCTGCCGACACGCTTGCGCCTAAAGTTGCCATCATTGCCGAACTTAGTATTCCGCAATGCAAAAAATACCGCGTTATCCAAAAGCAGGAAATGCTTGAAGAGCTGGGTATTCCTTGTTCCGTGACTTCATGGACGGATAGCAACGAAGCCAAGAAACAGATTTCTTTGGCAAGTTTGGTGATTTTCTACCGCGTTCCCGGTTTTGACAGCGTAATGGATTTAATTGCGGAATGCCGTCGTCTGAACATCAAAACATTATGGGATGTCGATGATTTGATTTTTGACGAAGATGTCCTGAAAACCAGCAGCACCATCAACTCGCTTGAACCGGCAGAAAAAGAAGGCGTGATCAACGGCGCGAAACTTTATCGGCAAGCCATGTTGGCGTGCGACGAAGGCATCGCTTCGACTTCCGGGCTGGCAAAAGCCATGAAGGAAGCAGGTTTGGAAACCGTTTATGTGGTTGAAAACGCGTTGGATGATGAAACGCTGGCAGCGGCACGCAGCATCGAGGGTCGTCTGAAAAAACAAGAAGACGGTTTGATTCGGATTATTTACGGTTCGGGCACCAAAACGCACAACATCGACTTTTTGGAAGCCGCTCCCGCACTTGCCAACATATTGAAAGAAAATCCGAATGTCAGGTTCAGAATCATCGGCTATTTGGAGCTGCCCGGATATTTCGACGAAGTACAAAGCCAAATCGAGCGCATCCCGTTTTGCAACTATACGGAATACCTGACTTATTTGTCCGAATGCGACATCAGCATTGCGCCTTTGGAAAACTTCGTTTTCAACGATGCCAAGAGCAACATCAAATACCTTGAAGCATCGATTACCAAAGTGGCGTCCGTATGTTCGCCAAGGGCGGCTTTTGCCGATGTGATTGTTAACGGCGAAAACGGTTTTCTGGCGGACAGCGAACAGCAATGGCATGAAGCGTTCGACACCCTGATTCAAAATCCCGAGTTGCGCGACAGTATGGCGCAGGCGGCATACCGTACGGTCATGGAAACATACAGCCCGCAAGCCATCGGCAGCACGCAGCTTGCACCCGCCGTCCGTTTTGAATCTGCAGCAAAAGGGAAAATCAAAGTCTTATCGTTTAACGTTTACTATCATCCTCAATCGTTTGGCGGGGCGACCATCGTTGCCGAACAACTGAACAAACTGCTTGCCGATGAAGAAGCCTACGAAATATATGCGGTAACGACTTTGCCGATGAAAAGCTGGCTGCCGCCGTACAGCGTCATCCGTTACGAATACGGCAAAGTGACCGTTTTCGGCGTTGCCGTTCCCTCAGAAGATGCGGCCGCCCACGAAAACCCGCGTTTTGATGAAGCCGTCAAAGACATCATCGAACTCGTACAGCCCGACATCGCCCATATCCACTGCATTCAAAGCATGGGCGTCGGTATGGTCGATATTTGTCGGGAAGCTGGTGTCAAAACCCTCGTTACCCTGCATGACGCATGGTGGATTTGTCCGAACCAGTTCATGCTTGACGAAAATGAAGTCTTCCGCGAGCAATGGAATACCGAAGACGAACGGAGCAAAATCATAGCCCGCGCCCTGTCGAAAATCGATATGTTGCTTGCGCCCAGTAAATATTTTGCCGAGCTGCATGAAAGAACTTTGGGCAGGAACGTCCTCGTCAACAAAAACGGTGTTACTCGCCCCTTGGGTCAAATATCCAAACGGAAAAAAGACGTTATCCGCTTCGGCTATGTCGGCGGAAAAACCAAAATCAAAGGCGTTCATCTGATTTTGGAAGCTTTCAGGAAATACCGTTTCCCCAATACCGAACTGGTTGTCGTGGACAATATGCTCAATGTCGGCGCACGTTCGTTTTTTGACAGCGATTTCGACGGCGTGGAACGCTTCCGTATCGAACCTGCTTACAGCCAAGACACCATCGACTATTTCTTCTCGGAAATCGATGTTTTGCTGTTCCCGACTCAATGGAAAGAAAGTTTCGGCTTGACGGTTAGGGAAGCGGTGTTGCGTGATGTTTGGGTAATCGCCACGGATGCTGGCGGCGTGTCCGAAGACATTATCGACGGCGAAAACGGCACGGTCATTCCGTTTGACAGCGGCATGGAAGAATTGAGCCGCGCCATTGCCGAAGTTTGCGAACGCTATCAAGCAATGGACGACGGCGCAGTCATTGAATTGCCGAAAAGCCATATTCGGACTTTTGCGGAACAAAAAGACGAATTGGCAGGCCTATATCAAGAAATACTGTCGAACCAAGCAGATTGATGTTTTCAGACGACCCTTTCGATGGCAGCAAAGGGTCGTCTGAAAACAAAATCCCTCCCCGATTAACCGCACTACACCCGAATCATGAATAAAACCATCATCCTTGCCGTTCCCTATATGTACGAACTCGACAAGTGCATCGAAAAAAACCTGCGTTTTTTGGGGTTCGACGTCGTCAACCTTTGTTACGACGACAGGGATTCTTTTTATCCCAATATGGCGAGCAGGGTGAAAAACCTATATTACAAATATGTTGCCAAAGACGGTGACTACAAAAAAGTTTTGAAATACAGCCGCTATCGGGATGACATTGCGCGTAAGCTGGGTTCGTTAAACGGAAAAAAAGCGGATTACGCCCTGTGTATCCGTGCCAACATCTATCCTAAAGAAATCATTGCCGCCATTCGTGCACACAGCGAAATATGCGTCAATTACCAATGGGACGGCATCGGAAGGTTCCCCGATATCTTGGAATATCTGGACTATTTTGATCAATGCTGGATTTTCGATCCGCAAGATATTGAGCAATATCCGGAGTACGGTTTCAAAGCCACGACCAACTTCTACTTCGATTTGCCTGTCCCTGAATTGCCGTCAAATGACAGCCTCTACTTCCTCGGCGGCTACGAATTGAGGAGGGAAGAGCAGACCAAGCATTTCATCAGCGAAGCGGAACGCCTCGGACTGCCTTTGGATTTCCATATTTATTGCAAAGACGACCGCGCCGAAAAAGCCTTCGGCACAAAAGGCATTACTTATCTCGACCGCAGCAGTATCCTGAGTTTTGAAAACAATTTAAGCAAGGTGCAAAGCTGCGGGGCGGTGGTTGATTTTGCCCAGTTTAACCATTACGGCTTGTCGTTCCGCATTTTCGATGCCCTGCGTTTTGATAAAAAGCTGATTACGACCAACCAAAGCATACGAGACACCGACCTTTATCATCCCGACAATGTGTTTTTATGGGATGGCGGCAGCTTGGACGAATTGCCTGACTTCTTAGCGCGTCCGTATCAACCGGTCAGTCCGGATATTAAAGAAAAATATTCGTTTACCCGATGGCTTAACCGAATGCTCGGTATCGGCAATTAATTAAGGCGAATCTGTGCCGCAGCCGTTTTAAGAATTTCATCATTGCCTGATTGTATAGTGGATTAAATTTAAATCAGGACAAGGCGACGAAGCCGCAGACAGTAC
>CAJZEA010000011.1:0-18438 GCA_915066515.1 uncultured Neisseria sp.
GTGTCATTTCTGTTCTCTCCAGAGATTCGTTTTTTTGTAAAAAAGCATTCAAATCCAGCGGCCTACCTTGCGCTTCCGCCAGCGCGGTCAGCTTTTGCAGTTGCGCCAAAGGTAGCGACCCGCGCGTGCGCCATTTATAGATGGCGGCGGTTGTTGCGGCATTTTCGGGATCGTGCTGTTTCAACGCTTCAGCAAGTGCATTCACGCCGCCGAAATAAGCAACTAAGCGGTCAATGTCTAATTGCATGATGTTCCTTGTCCAAACTTTATCGAAATTATGGTTTGCTTTGGAAGGGGATTATACGCATTTTAGACAAAACGACAATCTATTTTTCTAAAAATACGGATTTACTTTTTAAATTCAGAATTATTTTATACATTTTGTCTAATTTAGTTTCAAAATCTTAAGTACAAAAAGGCAGGCGACACATACCTGCCGTCAAATAATGAATAGGCATCACTGCCCAAACTACGCTCGCTTATTTTGACTGTCTAGCACACCATAACGGCAATACATCACAAGCCGAAATATATAGTGGATTAAAATAAAAATGAGACAAGGCGGCAACGCCCGCCGTGTACGGGTAGTACATAAGGGCGTTGGCAACGCCGTATCATTGCAATTTTAATCCACTATAGTAAACTTGCCGCCGGTTTCCCTTCCTTCTTCCCGCCATGTTTCCCATTATCCCCACCGACCGCGCCGCTGCCGAATGGCGCAACGAAAGCACGCAGAAGCCGCCCAAGCAGGCGGTTTATGTGCATGAAAGCAATGCCGCCGATATTCTGAAAAACGCCCACGCCCAAACGGCAACCGTTTGGACGGGCGATTTCCACAACGCCAAACAAGTGTTGGCAGCGATGAAAAAGCGCGTCCGCAGGTCGTCTAAAAAAACAAAAAACGCGTCTGTCGATATTCAGACGACCTTCCACACCCACCGTATGAAACAGGCGCAGCAAAGCCGCGTGCTAAATATGCTTGCCGTCGAAATCGGCGCGGGTTTTCAGTTAAGCAACCCGCGCGCGCCCGACGTCCGCGCTGCCCTTGCCGATGTGTACGCCGAGCCGAACGACGCGCCGTTTTTGCTGCCGCTCAATCAGCTTTTGGGTTTTATCGGCGCACACGAATGGCACAAAAAAGGCATAGACATTCCGCAGCTTGACGGCAAAATCCACGTTCCCTTCGGCGTGTTCTCGCCCCTGCGCGGCGAATATTTGGACTTAATCGCCCAAGCGCCGTTAAATCCGAATATTCAGACGGCGTTCGACATCGGTACAGGCTCCGGCGTCATCGCCGCCATCCTCGCCAAACGCGGTATTCCCGACATCACCGCCACCGACACCAACCCCAAAGCCATCGCCTGCGCAACCGCCAACCTCGCCCGCTTGGGGCTGGACAAACAAGTCGCCGTCCAAGCTGTCGATTTGTTTCCCGAAGGACACGCCGACCTGATCGTCTGCAACCCGCCGTGGCTGCCCGCCAAACCGACTTCCGCCGTCGAAACCGCCCTCTACGATCCCGACAACGCCATGCTGACCGCCTTCTTAAACGGCGTGCGGCAGCATTTAAACCCGCAAGGCGAAGCGTGGTTAATCATTTCTGACTTGGCGGAACATCTGTACCTGCGCGACCGCGATTTTCTGGAACAATGTTTTCAGACGACCTCTTTAGAAGTGGTCGATATTCTGAAAACCAAACCGCGCCACCGCAAAGCCGCCGACGAATCCGACCCGCTCGCTTTCGCCCGCAATCGGGAAACCACTTATCTCTATCGTTTGAAAGCAAAGTCCTGATATACAATTAGGTCGTCTGAAACCCGTTCCCACCATTTCCATGCAACTGATCAAATACCTCCAATCCCAAGGCATAGGCAGCCGCAAACAATGCCAGTGGCTGATTCAAAATGATTGTGTCGAAATCAACGATACGATCCGCAACGACGCCAAAGCCGACATCGATCCCGCCGAAGTCCAAACGCTGCGCATAGACGGCGAAGACATCGTCGTCGTCCCCATGCCCTATTTTTATATCCTGCTCAACAAACCCGCCGATTACGAAACCTCGCACAAACCGCAGCAATACCCCAGCGTTTTCAGCCTTTTCCCCGACCATATGCGCAACATCGATATGCAGGCGGTCGGTAGACTGGATGCGGATACGACGGGCGTTTTGCTGATTACCAACGACGGGCAGTTCAACCACCGCGTTACCTCGCCGAAACACAAAGTCCCGAAAATCTACCGCGTTACTCTGAAACATCCTGCCGACGAAAGCCTGTGTGAAACGCTGAAAAACGGTGTCCTTCTGCACGACGACAACGAAACCGTCCACGCTGCCGAAGCCGTTTTGGAAAATCCGACCACCCTGCTGATGACCATTACCGAAGGCAAATATCATCAAGTCAAACGCATGGTCGCCGCCGCCGATAACCGCGTCGAACACCTCCACCGGAACGAATTTAACGGACGAACGGTAGAAAATTTAGCCTCAGGGGAGTGGAAATTCATCACGGTTTGAAAATTTTGAAGTTTTTTCAAAAAAAATTTAACCATTATGATTTTTTTATTTGTTTAAAAACATGATGATATAAGTGTTAAGATGTCATTAACCAAACTTAACGCCATCATTCGTGAACTATTATATAATTCGCGTGTCTGAGTAACACTTGCTTCGAGAGAAGTGAGTAAGTGAGTAAGACGTTTTCCCCGTAATGTGTTTGGCCATCTATACTTTTCCCCTTAGTATAGATGGTTTTTTTTATCTGCGATTTTCTCAGTCCTTGTCCCAGTATCGCTGGAATTGTCTTTCTGCGTCCTATTGAATTCCCGTTCAGACGACCTTATCATCAACCCATTCCCACTTTATCCGCAGAAACACCATGCAAAATATCCAAGACTATGTCCGCCGCACTGCGTCCGCCGCCAAGCAGGCTTCCTATGTTGTCGCTGCTGCCGAGACCGCGCAAAAAAACGCCGCGCTCCTGCGCACCGCCGAACTCATCAGACACCATCAAACCGCCATCCTCGCCGCCAACGCCCAAGACATGGAACAGGCTGCGCAGAAAGGTTTGAACGACGCCCTGCTCGACCGTCTGCGGCTGACCGAAAAAACCATAGATGCCATGTGCGAAGGTTTGCGCCAGATTGCCGCCCTGCCCGACCCCGTCGGCGAAATGGACGAATTCCGCACCCGCGAAAACGGTCTGCAAATCGGCAAAATGCGCGTACCGTTGGGCGTTGTCGGCATCATTTACGAATCCCGCCCCAACGTAACCGTCGATGCCGCCGCCCTCTGCCTCAAGTCCGGCAATGCCTGCGTCCTGCGCGGCGGCAGCGAAGCCTTCAACAGCAATATGGCGCTCTCCAAACTGATTACGCAGGCGTTAGTTGAAAACGGCCTGCCCGCAGCAGCCGTCAGCCTGATTGAAAACACCGACCGCGAAAGCGTCGGCGCCATGCTGCAAAGCCCAGAGTTTATCGACGTCGTCATCCCGCGCGGCGGCAAGTCGCTGGTTTCCCGTATCGCCGCCGAAGCCCGCGTGCCCGTCATCAAACACCTCGACGGCATCTGCCACGTCTATATCGACCGCGCCGCCGATGCCGAAAAAGCCGTCAACATCGCCTTCAACGCCAAAACCTCGCGCTACGGCACCTGCAACACCATGGAAACCCTGCTCGTCCACCAAAGCCGCGCCGCCGAAATTCTGCCCGTATTGGCGGAAAAATACGCCGCCCGCAACGTCGAGCTACGCGGCTGCCCGCGTACTCTTTCCATCCTGCCCCACATTCAGACGGCCTCCGAAGAAGACTGGGACACCGAATATCTCGCCCCCATCCTCTCCGTCAAAATCGTCGACAGCCTCGAAGAAGCCGTCGCCCACATCAACACCCACGGCAGCCACCACACCGACAGCATCGTAACCGAATCCTACACCGACGCCCGCACCTTCCTGCGCACGGTCGACAGCGCCAGCGTCATGGTCAATGCCTCCACCCGCTTCGCTGACGGCTTCGAGTACGGCCTCGGCGCGGAAATCGGCATTTCCACCGACAAAATCCACGTCCGCGGCCCCGTCGGCCTGCACGGTCTGACTTCGCAGAAATGGATTGTGTTGGGCGACGGGCAGGTACGGGAGTAATCCGTCGCTTTCTTGAGTGATAAAACGGTAAAAAGGTCGTCTGAAAAACAGTTTTCAGACGACCTTTTTTACTGCAATGGCAAATCTTGTTGCCTATTATCGGTTTCACGAAAATGCAATATCGTTATACGGCTATCATCAACACAAACTATTCCATTATAATCATTCAAATTTCCATAACGGCTTAACCGTAATCCGATACGACAATTTTGAGCTCGATGTATCCGCGCTCAAAGGTCGTCTGAAACTACTTCAATTCCGATAAATCATCCAAAGGAAACCAGCATAATGTCGGACAACACCGCCCTGAAGGACAAGAAACCGCGCAAGCCGTACCTTACACTGCTCTTTACCGTTTATGCCTTGTGTTACGGCGTTTTACTCGTGTTTCTCACCGTTCAGCTTACCGTAGCTTCCGGCGGGGTGGCAGCTTTTTTTGCCTCTATGCTCCATTTCGGTATTTTCGGACTGGTGTTCGGCAGTCTGGCTAGTGTGGCTGCAATAATTAACGGTTTACTCTATATGCTTGGCTATATGCTGGTTTGGGGCATACTGACCGGTATGGCGATGACGCAGCTTCGTTTGCGTAGGAACTTGAAGCATATCTTGACCGCCATGCTCATCGGCTTTGTCTGTTCCTACATAAGCACGATATTGTTTGCGCTGTTTTTGTCAAAAGATATAGAGATGCTGTTTAATTTTTATTTCGAAGGATTAACGATATTCAGCCTATTGAATGCGTTTGCCGTTATTCCCTTTGGGCTGGTGTTTTTACCTAGTGAAAGCGGGTATAAACGGGAGCGGGAAATTGCCGTGAAAACCGTGAAGGCGGGCATTCATGCGGGGCAAGTCATTTTTGAACATGCAACTGAAAAAAAAGGCGTTTTTTCTTACCGCTGGTGGATTCCGCTTGCTTTTGCTTTGGCAGGCACACCGATTTTCCTGACTTGCGCCTTCCTGATGCAGCCGGACTCCGCCTTCCCCGACACACAAGCTTGGAGCGCACACTTTATCCCGATGACTTTCTTTGGCTTTGCCGCCATGGCGGCAAGCGGTTTGACGGCAATGCTGATGCATCTGCGTAAAGACCAAAAAGGCATTTTGAGCGGCCTTGCCCTATCGTCTGCCTACTTCGGTGTTATGGTTTATCTGCCGCCCATCAAGAATCCCGATTTGAACCCCTACGCCCATTTGCTCAACCCGTATTGGCTGCTGGCGGCTTGGCTGATATCGGTCGGCGTCTGCATTTGGTTGTCGTTTAAGAAAGTAGATGGCGGCAATAGCTCATAAAACTGATGAGGGGTCGTCTGAAATACCTTTCAGACGACCCCTTTGCCCATTTTATTGCCGCCATCTTTCTTGTCCAAATACACACAAATCTTTCCCAATTTGAAACAATCCCCTGATTTTGTTATTATTCCTTCAAACAAAGAAATAATCATCATCCATTTTGTCTCACCCGGCCCTCATTACGGCTCATTCATCTGTGCGTTTTTACTCTCTTTTTCCCTTGTTTTTCATCCGGCAGGACGGTTTAAACGCCATTCGTTTTTTGTCTGCGTTTTATAGTGGATTACCAAAAATCGGGAAAGTCTCGGACTCTGTCCGACAGACCATGTTTTATTCCTAGTTTTTGTTAATCAACCATATACAGCCTTGCGCCCGTATCCGCCTGCCTCACCATCCCAAAGGAGGTCAAGGTTTGTCTTTATTTCATTTCTTACGCAACCGCTCTTCGTTCAATCCCTTCGTCGTTTCCGTTACGCTGTCCTTCGTGCTGCTGGTCATCGGCATCGCGCTTTTGATTCCGCAGCAGGCAGAAACCGTCCTCAATGCCGCCAAAACGGGCATTTTCAAAAACTTCAGTTGGTTTTACATCTTGGCGTTTTCAGCCTTCTTCTTCTTCCTGCTCGCACTTTCGGTCAGCAGCTTCGGCAACATCAAGCTGGGCAGCAACGAAGAAGAGCCTGAATTTAGCTTTTGGTCTTGGCTCGCCATGCTGTTCGCGGCGGGTATGGGCGTCGGGTTGATGTTTTTCGGTGTCGCCGAACCGCTCACCCATTATCTGTCCCCCATCACCGAAGGCGGCAGCGGCGCAAGGCAGCAGGACGCGTTGCTCCACACCCTCTTCCACTGGGGCGTACATGCCTGGTCGGTTTACGCCGCCATGGCGTTGGCGCTCGCCTATTTCGCCTTCCGTTACAAACTCCCGCTTTCCCTGCGCTCCTGCTTTTATCCGCTGTTGAAAGAGAAAATCGACGGTAAGGCAGGCGACATCATCGACATACTCGCGCTGGTCGCCACCCTGTTCGGCATCATTACCACGCTTGGTTTCGGCGCGGCGCAGTTGGGTGCGGGCTTGGCACAAATCGGCTGGATAAGCGAAAACACCTTTTCCGTACAAACCATCGTGATTTTCGCCGTCATGGGTTTGGCAGTCGCCTCCGCCGCCTCCGGCATAGGCAAAGGCGTCAAAATGTTGAGCGAGATGAACTTGACCCTTGCTTTTGTACTGATGGTTTTCGTCCTCGCCACCGGCCCGACCCTCCACCTGCTCTCCGCCTTCAACGACAACCTCGGCACTTACCTGAGCAACCTCGTACAACTCAGTTTCAAAACATACAGCTACGAACAAAACCATACCGAATGGTTCGGCGGCTGGACCATCTTATACTGGGCATGGTGGTGTTCTTGGGCGCCTTTCGTCGGACTCTTCATCGCCCGCATCTCGCGCGGACGCACCATACGCGAATTCATTTTCGGCGTTTTGGCGGTTCCCTCCCTGTTCTGCGTCATCTGGTTTACCATCTTCGGCGACACCGCCATCTGGATTAACGACCACACCGCAGCAGGCGCATTGGGCGAATTGACCGGCACGCCCGAAAAACTCCTCTTCCGCTTCCTCGAATACCTCCCCCTGCCGACCCTCACAGGGCTTGTCAGCCTCATGGTGATCGCCCTCTTCTTCATCACCTCCGCAGACTCCGGCATTTATGTCCTCAACAACATCGCCTCCCGCGACAAAAGCCTGACCGCCCCACGCTGGCAGGCAGTGATGTGGGGGCTGTTGATGTCTGCCGCCGCCATCGTCCTTTTGCGCTTCGGCGGACTACCCACCCTGCAAACCATGACCCTCATCGTCGCCCTGCCTTTCGCCCTGCTCATGCTGGTCATGTGCTTCAGCCTATGGCGCGGATTAAACGCCGACCACAAATACTTCACGACCGCCGTCACCCCCTCCAGCGTCTATTGGAGCGGCGACAACTGGCAGGACAGGCTTGAGCGTATGCTGAACCAAACGCAGGAACAAGACATCCTCAAATTCCTCAAAACCACCGCCCTGCCCGCCATGCGCGAACTGGGCGAGGAATTGTCCGACAAATACAGCCTGAGCGTCGACATCCAAACCCACTTTGACCGCGAAGAGCCTGCCGTCGAATTCACCATCCACAAAGAGTCCCTGCGCGACTTCATGTACGGCATTAAAACCATCAAGCGCGAAGTGTCCGAACAGCTTATCAAAGACGGCCACCTCCCGCACATCCGCCACAACGTTACCTACGAGCCCTACACCTACTTCTTCGACGGCCGCAGCGGCTACGACGTGCAATACATGAACCGCCGCGAACTCATCGCCGACATCCTCAAGCAGTACGAGCGTTACCTCAACCTCCTGACCGATGTCGGACAAGAACTCATGTCGCACCAGCAAACCGAATTGGCAGAATAAGTTTTTGTTAAACAGGTGGTAACCAAGGTCGTCTGAAAACAGATTTCCCGTTTTCAGACGACCTTTCTTCATGTATTCAAACAAACCACACGTTCCATCCACAACCCAACCGTAGCGTGGGCTTTGCCCACGAAAAACACTGCCCAACCTGTCTTAAAAAAACAAATAAAAACGTCGTCTGAAACCCAAAATCCAGCTTTTCAGACGACCTCTTTCCCCATCATCCGTAACACAATCTTTCCCCATGCAAACCGCTTCATTATCACCCGACAGCCTTAACCCAGCCAAGGTCGTCTGAAAAAAAGACCGAAACCGAGTACAATCCGCCACATGAAAAAACGCTCCAACCCCCTCCCGCTTTTAAACGGCGTCAAACCCAGCTATTTGGTGCTGCCGCACGAAAAACCGTTTTACGGCCTGCCCCTGTTGCATTTCCTCTGCGTCCGCTTTCCCTTTGTCGGCGAGGACAACTGGCGCAGGCGTTTGAACAGCGGCTTCGTCGTCGATGCAGACGGCGCGCCGTTTGACGAACACACGCTGTTCGAGCCGGGCAAAACCATGTTTTATTACCGAGAAACCAGCAGCGACAGCGAACCCGTCATTCCGTTTGAAGAAAAAATCCTGCACATCGACGACCATCTGATTGTCGTTGACAAACCGCATTTCCTGCCCGTTATCCCCAGCGGACGTTTTTTGCGCGAAACCCTGCTGACCCGCCTGCGCCTGCGGCCGGAATTGCAGCATTTGAACGTAGCAGACATTACGCCGGTCCACCGTTTGGATAAAGATACGGCAGGTGTGATGCTGCTGTCGCACAATCCTGCCACGCGCCGCGATTATCAAACGATGTTTCAGGAAAAAAGCGTCCGTAAAACCTATCATGCCGTCGCGCCGACGCGGACGGATTTGGTATATCCCTTGGACGTGGTTTCGCGCATGGTGCGCGGGGAACGGTTTTTCACGACGCAGGAAACCGAAGGCGAGCCGAACGCCCATACGACGGTCGAATTGCTTGAAAACCGCGGCGAATTCAGCCTCTACCGGCTGACGCCGCATACGGGAAAAAAACACCAGCTTCGGGTGCATATGATGCGTTTGGGCATGCCGCTGCTAAACGACGCGCTTTATCCCACCCCTTTGGCGGCGGGCGATGAAGATTATGAAAAACCTTTGAAACTACTGGCAAAACGGATTGAGTTTACCGACCCGATCAGCGGACAAAAACGAATATTTGAAAGCGGATTTAAGTTATAGTGGATTAACTTTAAACCACTATATAAAGACTTTGCCGTCGTCCTGTTCGCATCCAAAACAAAGGTCGTCTGAAAACCATTTTCAGACGACCTTTTCATCAATCCTGCCTATTTCGAACTGCTGCCGAACAAGCCTTTGAACCACAATACGATATCATCCCACATCCGTCTGAACCAGCTGCCTTCTTCAACGGAATGGAGGGCGACGACGTTTTTCTCGGTAATGACTTTGCCGTCTTTGACGATTTTGAGTTTGCCCAAGGTTTGACCTTTGCGTATCGGGGCAATAACGGGCTGGACGGTTTCTAAAATCGGTTTGATGTTTTGTCCGGCATCGTGGGGAATCGTGATGTACACGTCTTCGAGGAAACCGACGTTCACCGATTTGCTGCTGCCTTTATAGACTTTAACCTTGGAAATGATTTCACCGCCGTTGTAGAGCTTGGGCGTATCGAATGCCTGCAACGCCCAGTTGAGCAGTTTACCGCTTTCGGAAGCGCGGGCTTCGGTGGAATCGGTACCGACAACGATGGAAACGATGCGTCTGCCGTTGCGTTTGCTGGAAGCGGCAAGGTTGTAGCCTGCGCTTTCGGTGTGTCCCGTCTTCAGACCGTCCACATTGGAATCGCGGTAGAGCAGGAGGTTGCGGTTTGGCTGTTCGACATTGTTGTATTTGAAGGATTTAATCGAAAATACGGGATAGTATTTCGGATAATCGTGTATCAGCGCGGCGGACAAAATGGCTAAATCGCCGACGGTGGAAACGTGGCCTTCGGCAGCCAATCCGGTCGGGTTTTTAAAGTGGGTTTTGGTCATGCCCAAACGCTTGGCTTCGTCGTTCATTTGTTGGACGAACACGTCCACCGAGCCGCCTCCCATGGCTTCGGCAAGCGTGGTGGCGGCATCGTTGCCGGATTGGACAATCATGCCTTTAATCAAATCGCTGACGCTGGCGGGGACTTTGGGAATGAGGAACATCCGCGAGCCTTCGATTTTCCAGCCTGCATCGGACACGGTCAGCATTTGGTCGGCGCGCAATGTGCCGTTTTCCAAAGCCTTGAACGTGAGGTAGGCGGTCATCATTTTGGTCAGCGAAGCCGGTTCGATCTGCGTGTCGATATTGTTGGAGGCAAGCACTTGATGGCTGTGCAAATCGGTAACAATGTATGCGGCAGCGGCAATGGCAGGCGGCGCATCGGGGCTGTTGATGCTGGGCATCATGGCCTCGGGCTGGGATGCGGCGGCAGGCGCAGGCTCGGAAGCTGCAACAGCAGGGGCTGCGTTGTTTTTAGCCGCTTGCGGCGCGGCTTGCGCGGCGGCAATCATCATTGCCGCGATCAATACGGATAATGTTTTTTTCATCGGGATGTGGTGCGGAAACAGAAATAAAAACAACCGCGTCGTGCGGTTTGGCACAAAAGGCAGTCATTATACCGCCGCAACTTCGCTTTGCTAAGATTTTTCTTGATTTCAGACGACCTCGAGGGTATGGTTTTACCTTTCCGCCGTTTTGTTGGCAAAGTTTGACGCGGGCGGCGGACACTCCTTTTGAAAATAATCCTCCGGCACACAAAACCATGAACAACCGCCCCTCTTATTCCGATTACCTCATCCGCATCCTGACCGCCTCCGTTTACGACGTTGCCGTCGAAACGCCGCTCGAACCCGCAATCGGGCTGTCACGTCGTCTGAACAACAACGTCCTGCTCAAACGCGAAGACCTGCAACCCGTGTTTTCCTTCAAAATCCGCGGCGCGTACAACAAAATGGCGAAGCTGCCCAAAGAAGCGCTCGCCTGCGGCGTCATCGCCGCCAGCGCAGGCAACCACGCACAAGGTGTCGCCCTTTCGGCACAGCGTTTGGGCTGCCGCGCCGTCATCGTCATGCCCGAAACCACGCCCAAAATCAAAATCGACGCCGTCAAAAGCCGCGGCGGCGAAGTCGTCCTCAAAGGCGTTTCCTACAACGATGCCTATGATTACGCGATGGAGTTGGCAGAAAAAGAAAAACTGACCTACATCGCCCCGTTTGACGACCCCGACGTGATTGCCGGTCAAGGCACGGTCGGCCTGGAAATCGTGCGCCAGCGTCCCGACGACATCCACGCTATCTTCGTCCCCATCGGCGGCGGCGGACTGGCTGCGGGTGTTGCCGCATTCGTCAAACAAGTCCGCCCCAGCATCAAAGTCATCGGCGTGCAAACAAACGACTCCTGCTGCATGAAGCAATCCGTCGAAGCCGGAAAAGTCGTCAGCCTCAAAGACGTCGGCCTCTTCTCCGACGGTACCGCCGTCAAAGTCGTCGGCGAAGAAACCTTCCGCCTCTGCCGCGACCTCTTGGACGACATCATCACCGTCGATACCGACGCCATCTGCGGCGCCATCAAAGACATCTTCGACGACACCCGCAGCATCACCGAACCCGCCGGCGCGCTCGCCCTCGCCGGCTTGAAAACCTACGCCGCCCGCAACCGCATCCAAAACCAAACCCTCATCGCCGTAACCAGCGGCGCCAACATGAATTTCCACCGCCTGCGCCACGTTTCCGAACGCAGCGAATTGGGCGAAGGCAACGAAGGTATTTTCGCCGTTACCATCCCCGAAGAGCGCGGCAGCTTCCTCAAATTCGTCAACCTGCTCGGCAGCCGCAACATCACCGAGTTCAACTACCGATACGGCGACGACCAAAAAGCCCACATCTTCGTCGGCCTGCAAACCGCAGGTTCCCAAGACCTTGCCGTCATCAGCCGCCAATTGACCGAAGCCGGACTGCCCAATGTCGACCTGACCGACGACGAAATCTCCAAAATCCACATCCGCTACATGGTCGGCGGACGCACAACAAAAGTCGCCCACGAACGCTTGATCAGCTTCGAGTTCCCCGAGCGACCCGGCGCACTCGCCCGCTTCCTCAACCATATGCAGGGCGGCTGGAACATTACCCTCTTCCACTACCGCAACCACGGCGCCGACTACGGCCGCATCCTCGTCGGCATCGACGTCCCGTCCACCGACGATGAGGCATTTGAAAACTTCCTCGAAAGCCTCGGTTACAGCTATCAGGACGAAACCCAAAACGCCGCATACCGCCTGTTCCTTGCTTGATTGAAAGGGAAATATAAAGGTCGTCTGAAACCCTGTTTGATGGTTTCAGACGACCTTTATGATTTGCACAGAATCGGTTTACAAATAAATTTCTACAAAGAAGGGAATACAGGCTGCAACTTGCCATACCGACTACGCAGCTTGATTTTCACACACAATCACGGCTTCCAGCCCCACCGATGATGAAATATAGTAAAAATCAAATGACTCATGCCGTTTTTGGTCCACATAAAACTCAATGGATGGAAACAACTCAATCAACCATTCGGGACATGATTGATTGTGATACGTCTGAATATCAAAAATGACATTCTGCGTACCGATATTATCAAAATCAAAAAACACCACATCCTGAAAATCCAATATTGAACCATCGTCAAGGAAAAATCTGAGGATTTGTTCTTTCGACTGATAAACATAGCCGATAATTTCTGCGTCGTGGTAGTCTTTATTGAAAGTTTTCATATACTCTGGTCACCAATCTAAAGCTATTCGGGCATCTTCAGAAAAAGCTGATTTATCTTCAATTAGTTGCTTTAAATACAGTTTAACAAAAGGCAGTTTTCGATGAAATGTTAAAACTTGGAGGGCTGCACTGCTTATTAACTCATTTTCATTCCTCTTAAGGACATTCATTGCAAACTCCGCTTCCTTAACAGTTATTGGCGCTCTTTTTAAGATACTTAGCGCCTCAATCCGAAGATAAATATCTTCATCTAGATTCTCAAAAAAATCAATTATTTTTTCAAAAATATAACCATAATCAAATTCGCCTATATACACCCTTAAGATGCTGAATGCTTCATGGCGGGCAATATCGGATTCTTTTGAATCTAGTCCGATATCCAAAAGAAAATTCGCCAACTCCTCAGACATATCCTCATCAGCGTAATTTTGTAGAAATTCTTCTTTCTCTCTGTCATTGTCAAATTTTTGATAGGATGATTTAAATTCTGCACCATTCATAATAATGATCTCAAAAATATTTTTTTAATTTTATTTTAGTCCCAATTTGATTAATTCATCAGACACATATTCAAATTGCTGATAATACTCGACACGACTGACTATACTGCCCCTATTTTTGGGATTCAACCTTTGTTTTCAGACGACCTTCCCATCTCATTTGGCTTCTGCCCTATAATACCGACCACAAATTTTTACCGTTTCCCCCAAAGGACAAATCATGAGCAATTACACCCGCACCTCACGCGCTGCCGACAGCCTGCGCGACATCAAAATCACCCCTCACTTCCTGCCGCACGCCGACGGCTCGTCCCTGATCGAATGCGGCAACACCAAAGTTATCTGCACCGCTTCCATCGACGAAAATGTCCCGCCCTTCCTTCGCGGTAAGGGGCAGGGCTGGGTTACTGCCGAATACGGGATGCTGCCCGCTTCCACTGCCTCGCGTATGCGCCGTGAAGCTGCGGCGGGCAAACAGTCGGGGCGCACCCAAGAAATCTAGCGCCTGATCGGGCGCTCGCTGCGTGCCGTCGTGGATATGGAAAAACTGGGCGAACGCCAAATCTTGATTGACTGCGACGTGATTCAGGCTGATGGCGGAACGCGCACCGCGTCTATTACCGGCGCATTCGTCGCCCTGCAAATTGCGGTCAACAAGCTGCTTTCAGACGACCTCATCAGCGAAAATCCCATCCGCGAAGCCGTTGCCGCCGTATCCGCAGGCGTGGTGAACGGTGTGCCGCTTTTGGATTTGGATTACCCCGAAGACTCCGGCTGCGACAGCGATGTCAACATCGTTATGACCGCTTCGGGCAAAATCATCGAAATCCAAGGCACGGCGGAAGGTGCGCCGTTCAGCTTGGACGAATTGGGCAAACTAATTGCGCTGGCGCAAAAAGGCATTGCCGAGTTGACGGCACACCAGCAAGCCGCCCTATCCTCTTAAGTAAAAATAATCTAATTTATTGAAATAAAAAATTATTCTTAAAAACCAACCTTATTAAAAGCAGATTCAAGGTAAAACCCGTCAAGGTTTAAACACCTTACGAGCATCTCTACCCCGAATCTGCTTTTTTTCATCTTAAATCAATTCATTGCTTGAAATTGAGTGTCGAAACAAGGGCAATCAGCATGCCCTGCCCAACCTGCTTTTTATCTCTGAAAATTTAAAAAAAGCCTGCTTATCCAATACGATATTTATGACAAAAGATTTCAAAATCCCTCCAACCCCTGACGAGCGGTTCTAAAACAAGATTAGCGTTAGTTGTATAAATTCAAACACTTATTTAAAATATATGGTTCGCTTCGACTTGCCAAACCTATATTCGGGGCATTTGAATAATAAAAATTTCAAGGAACACTTATGCCGTTGCTGTCGATTGAATTCGCGGTATTTTTTATTGCTTTTTTGCCTATTTATTGGGCATTTGTTCGTATGCCGTCGGTGCAGAATGTTTTGCTTCTGCTGGCAGGGATGGGCTGGCTGTATCACTTGAATCCGATCTTTGCCGCCATAATTGCCTGCTATTCGTCCTGCGTGCATTTGCTCGGCCTGTTGATGTCGTCTGAAAACGAAAACGTACGGAAATTCTGGCTGGGCTTCGGCGTAGCGACTTCTTTGGCAGTATTGTGTTTCTTCAAATATTTCGACTTTTTCCGCCCGTTTATCCGCCAGTACACGGGACAGAGCGAGATTGTCGATATCTTGATGCCTTTGGGGCTGTCTTATTACACATTTCAATCTTTGGCTTATTTGGTGTACTGCTGCCGTCATCCGATGGGCGACCGGTTTGCGTGGCATGAGTTGCTGCTGCACTTGAGCTTTTTCCCGACGATTACTTCTGGGCCGATTATCCGTGCGGCGGCGTTTAAAAGCATAGACGGCGAACAGGCGGGGGCTTTGGAACAAATTCGGACTGCCGAACCGCGCGCATTGATACGCCCTGCGCTGGCGGTGTGCTTGATTTTGCTGGGCATTGCTAAAAAATGGTGGCTGGCGGGTGCGCTGGGAGACGGCTGGGTATCGCCCGTTTTCGAGAATCCCGCCCAATTTGACGGCTGGGGCGTGTTGTCGGGGGTGTACGGCTATACTTTCCAGCTTTTCTTCGATTTTTCAGGCTATTCGGATTTGGTAATTGGGATGGCGATGCTGCTCGGTTTCCGCCTGCCGAAAAACTTTGCCGCTCCGCTGCGCGCGTTCAATATCCGCGACTTCTGGAACCGTTGGCACATCAGCCTTTCCACTTGGATACGCGACTATATTTATATCCCTTTAGGCGGCAGCAAACACGGCTTCGTCCTGACGCAGTTCAACTTGCTGCTGGCGATGGTGTTGTCGGGCGTTTGGCACGGCTACGGCTGGAATTTCCTGCTGTGGGGCGCGCTGCACGGCGTGGCATTAATTTTGCTCAACTGCGGCGACAAAATATTCGGTCGGGACGGCTCACGTCGTCTGAAAATCTTGCGTCCGCTTGCCTGGTTCGTCACTTTCCATTTTGTCTGCTTCACTTTCGTCGTGTTCAACACCGGCAGCCTCGCCGATACGCAGATGGTGTTTGATGCCTTATTCGCCAACGAAGCAGGTTGGGCCGCGCCGAAACAGGCGGATGTCCTGCTGCTTGCCGCGTTTGGCCTGATAATTTTGCTCTACCCGTATTTGCTTCGCCTGTTTGACGGCGTAGTAGCGACGTTGGAAAAAATGCCGATGTGGCTGTGGTTTATACCGCTGACGCTGGTGTTGGTGTTGATTATCGTATTGGCGCCGTCGGGCATCCCGGGCTTTATTTACGCCGATTTTTAAAAGGACAATCAGAATATGAAACGTTTTATTTCCCTGTTTGCCTCCCTTTTGGTTTGCGCCTTTGGCGCGGCGTGGTTCAGTCAAGATTCCATCAATGCCTATTGGCAGCAAACCTATCATCAGGCTTCGCCGCTGGAGCCTTTGTCCGAATACGAATGGTGGCGCACGGGCGCGAAGCTGCAACAAGACGCATACGCCTTTTCAGACGACCTCAAAGCACGTTTGGCAGGACAGCCTGTGATTGCCGAACCGGAACCTCAAATTGCTGAAAACGACGGGTCGTCTGAACAAAATGCGCAGCTTAATGCGTCCGAACCGCACGAAAAAAACCGTCCCGCCGACGGACGTCAACCCCAAACGGCACAAAACGGCGGACAACCCGAAGCACATCGTCTCTCCATTACCCCACCTGCCAATATCGTTCTCGGACAAGGCGACAAAGTCTTTTTTGCCGGCGACTCGATGATGCAGGGCGTTGCACCTTTTGTTGAAAGAAGCCTGAAAAAACAATACGGCATCCAGTCGGTGAACCTAAGCAAACAAAGCACCGGATTGTCCTATCCCAAGTTTTTCGACTGGCCGAACACCATTGAGCAAACGCTGAAACAACAAACCGACATCCGCCTTCTGGTCGTTTTCCTCGGCCCCAACGACCCGTGGGACTTCCCGAAAGGCAAAAAATACCTGAAATTCGCCTCGCCCGAATGGTCGGAAGAATACCTCAGCCGCGTCAACCGCATCCTGGCCGCCGCCGAACAACACCATGTGCAAGTCATTTGGATGGGCATCCCTTATATGAAACAGGCAAAACTTAACAAGCAAATGCGATATCTCGACAAACTTTTAGCAGACGAGATCAGTCCAAAAGCCCTGTGGATACCGACCGACAAACTCCTCAGCAACGGCTCGGACACCTACGCCGACTCCGTCAACATCAATGGAAAAATCATCCGCTACCGCAGCAAAGACGGCATCCACTTCTCTGCTGAAGGACAAAAACTGCTCGCGGATAAAATCATGGAAAAAATCGTTTTTCAGACGACCCCTGAAATGAACGGCGAAGAACGCACGGAACAATTATCCGCACGTTAAGCCCGTATCGGCAGCAAAAGGACGGCGTTTAGTTTATCCAATGCCGTCTTTTTCGTTACAATAGCCCTCCGCCGCGTCAAAAGACGTCGTCTGAAACCACACACAGGAAACTCATGAACATCAAAACCCTGTCCGTATCCCTTACCGCATTGTGCCTGTCTGCCGCTGCCCCCGCCGCCGATATGCTGCTGGAAAACTACGGCAGCAGCCGTCCCACATGGCTCTCCAAGCTCAAAAAACTCGACCGCAGCTCGGACGGCAAATTCCGCATCCTTCAAATCGGCGATTCACACACCGCCGGCGACCTTTTCACCGAACAACTGCGCCTGCGCCTCCAACAAAAATGGGGCGACGGCGGCATAGGCTGGGTTTATCCTTCGAGCGTCAAAGGACAGCGCAGCGCAGCCGTCCGCTATGACGGCTCATGGCAAACCGTCAGCAGCCGCAGCGTTTCAGACGACTTCCCCTTAGGCGGCATCATCGCCAAAGCCAACGGCAGCAGCGTTACCATCAGCGCCAAAGACGGCAGCAGCGGCGAGAAGCAGATTTCCGTCTTCGCCAAACCCGTCCTGCCCGAACAAACCCTGTCATTCAACGGACGCGAAGTTCCCGCCGGAAGCAGCGGCTGGCAAATCATCCGCAGCAACGGCCGCCTGCCCCTGACCCTCAGCAGCTCCATGCCTTGGGACATCGGCTACATCAATATCGAAAATCCTGGACGCGGCGTAACTGTTTCCGCACTCGGCATCAACGGCGCGCAACTGACCCACTGGTCCAAATGGCGTCCCTCTTGGCAGGATGACCTTGCCCAAACCCGCGCCGACCTCGTTATCATCGCCTACGGCACCAACGAAGCCTTCGCCCGCGATTTGGACATCACAGCCACCGAACAAAGCTGGCGCAGCTACATCCGCCAAATCAAACAAAGCCTACCCGACGCAGGCATCCTGATTCTCGGCGCGCCCGAATCCCTGAAAAGCACCTCAGGAAGCTGCGGCACACGCCCCGCCACCTTAAGCAGCATCCAACAAATGCAGCAACGCATTGCCCGCGACGAAAAAATCATGTATTGGTCGTGGCAAAACGCGATGGGCGGCGAATGCAGCATGAAAAGCTGGATGAGCCAAGGCCTCGCCGCCAAAGACGGCGTCCACTTCTCAGGCAAAGGCTACCGCCAAGCCGCCGACCGCCTCGCCGACAGCTTGATACAAATGGCGGATTAAACAAAAGGTCGTCTGAAAATTTGAACTGGCCCCCAAATCTTGGACACTCATAAAAGCCTATTCAGGCGCTCTGTGCAAGCTGGGTTCTGTATGCGACAGGACTCAGCTTTTTCAATTTCAAACTGCAACGC